>JAHDCE010000035.1 GCA_020630045.1 Saprospiraceae bacterium
ACGCGAAGTACCGGAGCCGTCTGATAACGTTTGAATTCATTGATGTTCACCAAGCGAAGAATTCTTTTGACCAGTTTCTCATCAAAGCCTTGTCCAATCAGTTCTTTCGGCCCTTGACATTTTTCAATGTATTGAAATAAGACCTCGTCCAATATCTCATAATCCGGCAAACTGTCGGAGTCTTTCTGTCCCGGGCGTAGCTCCGCCGAAGGGGGTTTGGTAATGGAGTTTTCAGGAATCCACTCCTTGTCTTTATTGATGTATCGCGCTAGGGCGTAAACATCGGTTTTATATACATCACCGATAACGGAAAGACCGCCGCACATATCCCCGTAAAGGGTGCCATATCCCACCGCCATCTCGGACTTATTGGAGGTATTGAGCAGGATGTGTCCGAACTTATTGGATAGTCCCATGAGCAATACGCCCCTAGAACGAGCTTGTAGGTTTTCTTCCGTCACATTAAATGGCAGGTCGCCAAAATGCGGCGACAAGGAATCCATGAATGAATCATAAATTCCCTTGATGGGAATAATTTTGTGCGGCATTCCGAAATTAATCGCTAATTGCTCCGCATCACTGACCGAATGCCCGGAAGAAAATTCCGAAGGCATCAGAATACCATGTACGTTCTCCCCTCCTAAGGCTCGTGCGGCCAAAGCCGCCGTCACCGCCGAATCGATTCCTCCCGACAATCCGAGAATCGCTGATTTGAAACCCAGTTTCCCGAAATAATCACGGATACCGGTAACGATGGCATCATGAATGAGCGCCATTTTCTCCTTGGGTCGTTCGTTCGAAACTCCACCACGATTCACTTCATCCAGGTCATACGTCTTGACCATTTCCTTGAAGTAGGGAAGTTCGTCAAAAACATTGCCGTCAGGCGACATGACAATGGAACCACCGTCAAAGATAATCTCCGTCTGCGCGCCACAATGATTGACATAAAACATGGGGAGTCCATAACGTTCCACATTGGATTTCAACACATGAATGCGGGCTTCCGCATGTGCGAAATTGAAGGGGGACGCCGACAGGTTAAATACGACGTCCGGTTTGTGCGGCATCATTTCGTCTAGTGGACAAATGGTGTACAGGGGGTTTTCGTTTCCTATGTTCCAAATGTCTTCACAAACGGTCAAAGCGATGCGGTGCCCTTTAAACTCGATGACCTTAAAATCGGTCGCCGGTTCGAAGTAGCGGTATTCATCGAAAATATCGTAGGTGGGCAAGAGTGTCTTGTGATGGGTATGGACAATCTTACCTTCATACAAGAAGAAAGCGGAGTTGAACAAATCCTTCCCTTCTATGACCGGATTTTTACTAGGAGAGCCAACTACAATGGCGATATCATGAGAAGCTTCCGCTAATCGTCTGACACAGTTTTCACTCTTAGTAATGAAGTCGTCGAATTCAAGGAAGTCCCTAGGAGGATAACCACAGGTGGCGAGCTCTCCGAATATGACGACATCGGCTTTTTGTTGACGCGCTTCTTGAACGGCACCTAGCATTTTTTGGAGATTGCCTTCAAAATTACCGATATGGTAGTTGAGTTGGGCGACGGCGATTTTCATAATCGTGTTGGTTGGTGAAATAAAATTCGAGACAAATGTAACAGGTTATGAACCTTGGTGCAAATGGTTGTCCAAAGCACCTCCCACTTGAGGCCGTTTCGCATGAGAAGAGTCTTTTACGAAAGTCGCCAGTTCATCCACTAAAAAATGTGGATGGTAAATGGTTTGCCCCTTGTAATGGAACGCTTCCCGTGCTTCATGGATGATGAAATCAAAACACGCTTTCCAAGCTTTGTTGACGACCTCGTCACGAATGGCATGTGAGGATAAATAATGTTTTCCGCCCTTTTGCCAAGAGTACTCTCCGGTTTCGTTGTCCTTGATATAGCCCTTGATTTGAAGCAGGAAACCATCCCCTTTTCGCATGATTAAAAATTCGAATGGAATATCAAACAACTTGAATTCGCACTCTGTGAGGATTTTACTTAATGATACTAGATTCATGGATTCAAATGATTAATTCAAACCCAATTTGCATCAAGTTAGTTTAAAAGTCAAACTAACTTTAATTTTTAACATTTCCTACTTTCGAGAACGATATTTCTATCTCATCGCTTTAAAAGAGAAATATCCTTTGACTCATGAAAAAGTTATTTTTAGACGACATCCGCACCATCGCCATGGTTTATCCCAATGCGGGAGAATATGAATTCGATATCGTTCGGACTTATGATGATTTTGTCGCGTACATCAAGGACAAGGGATTGCCCCCGATGATTAGTTTTGACAATGACTTGGGATTGGATGAAAAAGGAGCGGTGGCTCCCGATGGTTACGCTGCCGCGAAATGGTTGGTGTATGAATCAGGGTTGGATTTAAGAGAGCTCAAATTCAAGGTACATTCCGCCAACCCGGTAGCCGCCGAGCAAATTCGGGGACTACTGAATAATTACTTGGATTTTCTAGGAAGGTAAACTCATTCGCCTAAAGGCGGCAAATCCGCTTTGTGTATCATCGCCCGATAAAGCCCTTCTGTCATTTGAACCAGACGAGGGGCTTTGTCGGGATCCAACCATTTGATGAGCGCCAACATATTGTCTTCCGTCATAGCGGTACAGCCGGCGGTCGGCCGACCTTCTCCTCGCCAGATATGGAAAAATATACATGAGCCATTTCCGGGTGCATAATCGGTGTTGTGATTGACGACTAGCCCCCATTTATACAGTCCGTCTTTCTGACGCATATCTTCGGCAGAATTCCAATCTTTCTTCACCTGAGTTTCATCTACCATTTGGTTGTAATGGACGGATTTCACATCATCTACACATTTTAGCGCGTCGGAGACAGGCTTGTATTCCCATTTCAAATCCGACATTTCCGACAAGGAAGCATCGCCGAAGGCGGAACCGAATGAATAAATGCCCGCAGGCGCTTTACCATCACCTTCTTTTTTGGGTTCGCCTCCCATCAGATTGGTTCCGATTTCCCCACGACCCCATGCCAAGCCATTTTTACCAAGGGCGATCGGATGTGGCTTCCCTATCAAGCGCCAAGGAGACTTTCGATCATCGCGTTCGTACCATGACAAAGTACCTTCTATCGTCGTTTCATCATTTGCTGTAACAACGACCAATTGCAAGGCATCCATCAATGGGCCGTCCTTTTCCGGTTCTTGTTCCATTTCTTTTTCCATTTCGGGTGGGTTTTCAGAATTATCGGAGGTAGTAGGTTGGCATCCTACAGCCAACAACAGTATCCATCCAATTACAAATATGCTGTATCGTACACTTTCCATATAAATCTTTCATCTTATTCTTGTGGCACAAGAATACGACAGTGATTCTATATCCCTGACAATCTGTCGACATTTACTAGGGGAATTCGGGCATTTTTTCAGGAATAACCGTATTTTCTTTGATAATAAATCCAATATCCCGCATGGCATGGATATTGACTCTATCCCTCCACTTATATACATGACGATTTTAGGACGTTATATTGACAATTTGTCAATAAAGCGATTTGTACTTTGATATGATGTCCATAAATCCAAACCGGATATTAATATATGTTTGAAGAAATATTTTTTGGTGACCACCCTGAAGATGAGGACGCGGACTTCCTTCCTATGTTTTCCTTGGATGAAATGGATGAAGCGAACTTAGAAGGGGAATGCCCTCCATCAGTTCCATTATTAGCTTTAAAAAACACAGTCCTGTTTCCGGGCGTAGTCATTCCGATTACAGTAGGACGGGAAAAATCAGTCACTGCCGTCAATAAAGCATACAAGGGCGATCGCCTAGTAGGTGTGCTTTCGCAGAAAGACATGGAAGAAGAACATCCGGGAGTTGATGATTTACATCAAGTGGGAACGGTAGCTCGAATCATCAAAATATTGAACATGCCCGACGGAACCTTGACTGCCATCCTTCAAGGTCGCCAACGCTTTTCTTTGAACAAAATGACCGGTGATTCTCCCTACTTGGAAGGTGAAATCACGGCAATAGGTGAAACCCTTCCCAAAGACGAACTGGAATTTGACGCCATGATTGACTCCATTCGAGAGTTAGCGGCTAAGATCATTGAGTTATCGCCTCAAATCCCTACCGAGGCGAATATGATGCTGAAAAACATTTCGAGCAAATCGTTCTTGTTGAATTTCATTTCTTCCAACCTGAGGGTAGATGTCAAAACCAAGCAGGGTATTCTTGAAATCAGCGCTTTGGAGGAAAAAGCACAAGCCATCCTCAAACAGATGAATGACGAGCTGCAAATGTTGGAAATCAAGGATCGTATCGAGAATAAGGTGCGGGTTGACCTGGACAAGCAACAGCGGGATTATTTTCTGAACCAGCAACTAAAAACCATCCAGGAAGAGCTGGGAGGAAATCCCCAACAGCAAGAAATCGAAGAGCTTTCGGTGAGAGCAAAGGAGAAACCTTGGAGTGAAAAAATCGCTAAAGATTTTGACAAAGAGCTCAAAAAGTTACGCCGAATCAATCCGCAAATGGCAGAATATTCGGTGCTGCTTAATTACTTGGAATTGATGCTCGACCTTCCTTGGAATGAATATACGGAAGACAATTTCGACCTCAATCATGTCGCCGAAGTCCTGAATGCAGACCACTTCGGACTGGACAAGGTCAAAGATAGAATCTTGGAACATCTGGCCGTCCTCAAATTGAAAGGAGATATGAAAGCTCCTATCCTGTGTTTGGTCGGACCTCCCGGTGTGGGTAAAACCTCTCTAGGAAAATCAGTCGCTACCGCCTTGGGACGCAAGTATATCCGTATGTCCCTAGGAGGATTGCACGATGAATCGGAGATTAGAGGACATCGAAAAACATATATCGGCGCTATGCCCGGTCGAATTATCCAAAATTTGAAAAAGGCGGGTTCATCCAATCCTGTTTTCATTTTGGACGAGCTGGACAAGGTGGGCAAGGATTTCCGAGGTGATCCTTCTTCCGCATTACTGGAAGTATTGGATCCTGAGCAGAATACCACATTCCATGACAACTACTTGGATATGGAATATGATTTGTCCAAAATCCTGTTCATCGCTACTGCGAATAGTTTGAATACGATCCAACCGGCCTTGTTGGACCGAATGGAGATTATCCAAATCAGTGGATATTCTCAGGAAGAAAAACTTGAAATCGCCAATCGTCACCTGATTCCACAATCGTTGGAGGAACATGGCGTACAAGAAAACCAAATCGAGCTGCCCAAGGAGACACTCGAAAAGGTGATACAATCTTATACCAAGGAGTCCGGTGTACGATCTTTAAAACGAAAAATCGACGGATTGATGCGATTCGTGGCGAAGAGCGTCGCCATGGAAAAAGAATATGAAGTAAATATTTCGCCTGAAAAGGCGGAAGATATCCTGGGTCCCACGCAGTACTCTTCGGAAATATACAAGGAGGCACAAGTGCCTGGCGTCGCTGTCGGTCTTGCTTGGACACCGGTAGGTGGAGATATCCTGTTTATAGAGACGAGTTTGTCCAAGGGGAAAGGTCAACTGACCCTTACCGGGAATTTGGGAGATGTCATGAAAGAATCCGCTTCAACGGCATTGAGTTTTATCAAAGCGAATGCGGAAAAAATCGGCATTGATGAGGAGTTGTTCTCATCTACAAATATTCACATCCATGTTCCCGAAGGAGCGATACCCAAAGACGGCCCTTCGGCTGGAATAACGATGTTGACCGCCCTTACTTCCGCATTTACCGGAATTCCCGTTCGCCCTTACACCGCCATGACCGGAGAAATCACTTTAAGGGGTAAGGTCTTGCCCGTATGTGGAATCAAGGAGAAAATATTGGCTGCTCGCAGGGCCGGTATCAAAGATATCATCCTTTGTGCTGACAACCGGAAACATGTGGAAGAGGTCGAAGAGCATTACTTGAAAGGGCTGACCTTTCACTATGTCATGAAGATGGAGGAGGTATTGGAACTGAGCGTACCCGAACTAACCATACAAGCACAAGTATGATCGTGTTCCCTTGCGGGAAATCGGTATTTGTAATGGAGAAAGGTTGTTAAATCATGGGAGATTTTACCAAATCTTTTGCGTCTTCAATGAATGACGGTTGGTAATCCGGCACTTTTGTTTAAATTTGCTTTCGTCGTGGGACAACCACGACAAAAACTACATTGAAACATTAGAAACAAGTCATTATGACTGCAACCTTAACCTATACCCTCGTCTTGGCAGCAGCGCTTTTGATTCGCAAATTGACCCTTTCCACTCAACAAGGTTAATTTTTGCCTTCGGGTTTGTTATACATTTTGAATTTGGCCAATCCTATTCTTTGTAGGAAGTGGCAAAATGAGACCCGCAATACACCGAATCCATATTTGGTACTTCTCGATAAGTTAATGGAAGACGCTTCCTCAAAATATTTCGTGGGGCAAGTCACTTCCGCAATTCCATATCCTGCATAAATAATTTGAGAAAGCATTTCGTTATCGAAAACGAAATCATCCGAATTGCTATTGAAGCTGATTCCTTCCAATACTTCCCGACTGAATGACCGATATCCGGTATGGTATTCTGACAATTTATGATTGACCAATATATTCTGGGTCAAGGTTAAAAATCGGTTGGCGATGTACTTGTATATCGGCATTCCTCCTTTCAAAGCACCTTTTCCCAATATCCTGGAACCTAGGACGACCGGATACAACTCATCACCTATGATATTGACCATGGCCGGGATTAGTTTTGGTGTATATTGGTAGTCCGGGTGCAACATGATTACAATATCACCTCCCAGTTCCAATGCTTTGTTGTACAAGGACTTTTGATTGCCACCATATCCCTTGTTTTTCTCATGTCGGATACAGTGCTTGATTCCCAATTCCTTAGCCACTTCCAATGTATTGTCATTACTAGCATCATCGCAAAGAATGACTTCATCGACTATATCGAAGGGAATTTCGCGGTAGGTTTGTTCTAAGGTCAGGGCTGCATTATATGCCGGCAGCACCACAATTACTTTTTTGTTGTTGTACATCGTTCCTATTGGATTGTGGTTTATGATTAAACAATAACCATACCTATTTTTTATGCAAACCTCATCATTCCAAGGGATTTATCCAAAAAGATTTTTTGACATATATACAAACTTCCTTAGTTACCCGGCCATTTGCAAGGAACGGGTTCCGCAACCACTTCTAAGCGAGTTCGGTACAAGAACCCCGACTTGGCGGGAATGGTTTTATTGTACTTGCAGGTTCCTAGAACAACCACTTCACCAGAAGACAATTTTTCTAATTCGGGCGTATCATTTTCATCTTTCCAAATCACATATCCACCTTTCTTGTCCCTAATCAACCAAGTATATTCGAAGTCAGCATCGGACTTAGGAAGCGTCCGGATTAATTCTGTTTGGCTCAATCCATCCGCATTGCATGCGAAGGCATCCATACTAGTCAACTCTGGCTTGATAGTATGTTGATTACCTTTAATATCCCGAAAAGAAATTTCTAATTCCTCTTCTATTGAAACGGTAATTTCCGATTGATAAACGACTCCTCTCCCAGAAATAAATGTCTTCTCCATCGGGGTTCCGTTCAGGGATATGGGTTGATTTAAAAAGTAAGGTCGTTGATCTCCATTCTCCCCTCCTTCCAAAAAGCGGACATCCAATTTCAATTGCTTATCAGCAATTGAGTATCGTGCATTTACATTAGCGGAATAGACGACTCCTGCCTCATTAGTGGTAGACCATTCCCAGCAAGAAGAAAACACGATGGATATCATGAAAATTAAAAAAAGGACTTCGACTATATGTTTTGGAGAGGAGACAATCATTCCTCCCTTATGCAACTCATTATTGATTTTCGGCACTATTTGTATAATTAAATTTTTACAAAAATATTGATTTTAGGATTAGGTTGCCCGATTGTGCCCCGAACCATCAAACCTTATTCAAAAAAATTGATTAATTCATAATAAACGGCTAACTTTGCGGACTTATGAAAATCAAGCACATTTATATTCTTTTTATACTTGCAGGACTCGGACTGAGTGCTTGTAATAATGAATTCGAAACCTTGCGAAAGGAAGGTTCTTCCGCCGATCGTTATGCGAAGGCGCAAGAGTACTTGAAAGAAGGTGACTGCCAAAAGGCCATGTCGCTCTATGAGCTTGTTATCGGAGCATATAGGGGACGCCCGGAGCAGGAAGACATTTACTTCGATTATGCAAAATCGCATCACTGCCAAGGCAACTATATTTCCAGTGCTTATTATTTTAAAAATTTCTCATCGACATATCCGAATAGCAAGCATCGGGAAGAGGCCGATTACTTGGCCGCCGATTCACATTATCAGATGTCGGATGATTACAAGCTAGACCAGACCGCTACTCAAAAAGCCATTGACGAATTCCAATTGTTTGTCAATACACATCCGGATAGTGAAAAAGTAGCAAAGTGCAATCGCTTGATCGATGAATGTCGTAACAAATTGGAGCGTCGTGCATTTTATGAAAGTAACTTGTATTTCAACTTAAAGGAATATCAAGCAGCAACCATATCATTTGAAAACTTGTTGAGAGAATACCCGGATACTCCTAGGGCAGAAGAGGTTCGTTATTTGATAACGAAAGCTTCTTTTGAATGGGCTGAAAACAGTGTTTTGAAAAAACAAGAAGAAAGATACGAAGCGGCTGTGAAGAGTGGCGAAGAATTCATGGCACGCCACAAAGGCAGTGAATATACCCGTGAGATTAAAAATATTCTCAAGGTTTCTAATGACAAATTAAAAGAGATCAAAGCATGAGTGACGATATCAAAAAAAGAGCACAAGGCATCGAGCCGAGCGCACATCCAAGAAATGTAGATCAAATAGCGGCAAAGACAGGAAATGTATATCATTCACTGGCTGTTATCGCTAAGCGATCTAATCAAATTTCCATCAACCTCAAAGAAGAGTTGAAAGGAAAGCTTGAAGAGTTTTCAGTAGGTACTGATACTTTGGAAGAAGTCAACGAAAACAAGGAGCAAATTGAAATCTCCAAGTTTTATGAAAGATTGCCCAACCCGGCTATGATCGCCGCTCACGAGTTCATGAATGATGAATTGAACTTCCGCAAAAGGGACAGGAGGTAATCACTAACAGCTCGATTCTATATGGCTGACCTACCCGAATTAAAAGGGAAAAAAATACTGCTCGGTATCTCGGGCAGTATCGCTGCTTATAAGAGTGCTTTCTTGACCCGATTGTTGGTCAAGTCCGGTGCAGAGGTTCAAATCGTCATGACGCGAGCCTCCAAAGACTTTATTTCTCCATTGACATTATCCACCCTCTCCAAACACCCTGTCTTGTCGGACGTGGGTACGGAAGCCGGATGGAACAACCATGTGGAACTAGGACTTTGGGCAGATGCCATGGTGATTGCTCCGGCTACCGCTAACACTTTGGGCAAGCTGGCAAACGGGATTTGCGACAATATGGTTTCGGCGACTTACCTGTCTGCCAGGTGCCCCGTTTTCGTAGCTCCGGCTATGGATGTGGATATGTGGCACCACCCCTCCACGCAAAACAACATCCGACAGCTTCAATCTTACGGCAATCATATTATTCCGGTAGGTACCGGAGAATTGGCCAGTGGATTGACCGGGGAAGGTCGAATGGCGGAGCCCGAACAAATCGTCCGATTCTTGGATCGACATTTTTCCGCCAAGGAAGACTTTAAAGGAAAAACGGCACTCATTACTGCCGGCCCTACATTTGAACCCATCGACCCGGTTAGGTTTATCGGCAATCATTCTTCCGGAAAAATGGGTATCGCCATTGCAGAGGAGTTGGCGGCTAGAGGCGCTCAGGTACATCTCGTTTTAGGCCCTACCAAACTCGGTACGGATGCTAGCGGCGTTTTATTACATCGGGTAACGACTGCCCAACAGATGTACGAAAAATGCTTGGAAGTTTTTCCGGATAGTGATATCGCCGTCCTGGCAGCGGCGGTAGCAGATTATCGCCCGAAGAATGTTTCGGATGTGAAAATCAAGAAAAAGGAAGGAGACATGGCTATTCCGCTTGAACGAACGCCGGACATTGCCGCTTCGCTAGGTAAAATCAAATCCGACCATCAGCTCATGGTGGGTTTCGCTTTGGAAACCAACAATGAAAAATCGAATGCCCAAGGAAAATTGGAGCGTAAAAACCTGGACTTCATCGTCTTGAATTCATTGCGTGACAAGGGAGCGGGATTCAATCACGACACCAATAAAGTTACCTTTATCCGCAAGGACAATAAAGTGAAGGAATTCGAGTTACAATCCAAGAAAAACGTGGCGCGTGATAGTGCGGATGAGATATTAGAAATCCGACAACTCACCACTGCTTGACTACAACCATTCTATTGATGAAAAAATTACTCTTTATCCTACTCATAGGTGCTTCTACAATTTCCATGCAAGCACAGGAATTGAATTTCACGGTTAAAATGAACACCCAGAAGGTTCAAACGACCGACCCGAAGGTATTTGAAAGCCTTCAAATAGTAGTTTCGGAGTTTCTCAATAGCCAGAAGTGGACGGAGGATGTATTCGAACCGGAAGAGCGTATCGAGTGCAATCTATTGTTGACCATCACACAGGAAATTGACAATAACACCTTCGCTGCCGATATCACGATCCAAGCATCGCGTCCGATATTCAACAGTGATGCACCTACGGCTTTATTGACCCATGTCGATAAGAATGTCGTATTCGATTATGAAGCTTATCAGCCGGTTCAATTTATCGAAAACAATTTTGAGAGCAACTTGGCTCAGGTGTTGGCATTTTACTCTTATGTCATCCTAGGGTTGGATTATGACTCTTTTTCTCCGAAAGGAGGGGAAAAATATTTCCAAAAGGCACAAGAAATCATCAATAACATTCCTCCATCAGCCGCCGCACAATACAAAGGGTGGCGTTCATTGGACGGTAATCGCAATCGCTATTGGATCATCGAAAGTATTTTGAGCCCTAGGGCGAAAGAAATGCGTACGGCTTCGTACCAATACCACCGACAGTCCCTTGACCTCATGGCTGAAGATACGGGTCAAGGCCGGGCTTATATGTTGGAGGCCATCCGAAAAATAGAAACGGTCAATCGGAATTACCCCAATGCGATGGTCGTTCAAATGTTCGCCAATGCCAAGGGAGCCGAAATCGTTGAGATATTCAAAGGAGGCAATCGAAAAGAACAAAACGAGGTCATCCGCATCATGACACGAATAGATCCTACCCGGGCTTCTTTGTATCGATCGATGCAGTAAATCAAATGATTGATATTACAAAAATCCTCCTGTGAAAGTATTTCACAGGAGGATTTTTTAATTATTGCCCCGCCAGCCAAACGGCATCCCTCCTCATGATCGAATCCAACGGTTCTCCCAATTCCATCGCTTTTTGCCGTAAGGCATCCATCCAGTTTTCATCGGCTTTCATTCTATTGATGATGGTCTGTAATTCTTTTTCTCTTCGCCTTTCTTCAAGGGCTTCAGGGTTATAGAACAATTCATAAACATCCTGTTCGAAACCCCAAGGAAATTTTGAGAGATTCCCTTCGGTCGCCATAAGGATAACGATGTCTTTTTCTAGGATTTCCTGCTTGATATCTATGTCCAATACGGATGTAGGCTCTACGAATTGTTCAGGGTATACTTCATAGTAATAATACCAAAACTTTCCATTGTCGAATACCTTCGAACTCATGCCAAGGCTATAAATCCCCCAGTAAAAACTGTCGGCAATCATAATGGATTTCGGCTTCTTCTTTCCTTGATTATTGATTTCGGTTTTGGGATATGCCAAGGTGAAATTCGGAATCTTAAACAACAAATTCATACCATCTTCCAAATCCGTATCGCCTTCCTTCAATCGGTCGGACATTTCTACATCCCCTATCGTAATATCGGCCAAGTCCCACCCTTTTAAGCCTTCGACATACCGAACCAACGAATCAGCGACGACACTCATGGCATACCTGCTCCAATGAATACCTGTCTTCGGATAATACGGGTATTCTTCTTTTCCCTTACAGGAAATAAACCAACTATTGAAATCAATATGATTGAGTCCTTGGCTATCGAGTTGTTCTGCAAAAACATGATAGTTGGTCCGGTCTCCGGCACCACCGAATTTATCCGGAATGTACTCCGGATAATAAGAAGCCTTGCCAGCAGCTAGGATAACGACAAGGTCTTTTCCAAGAGCTTGCAATGTATCCTGGATGGATTTTAAGCGAGACACTTTTTCGATGATCGGATTTTCTCCTAGGAAATCTTTTCCGGTATACGCATCTATATAATTCTGTTCATAGATATATCCCTCCTTGCCGATGGTTACATTGTTCGCCTTGGTTGTTCCATATAAAGAGTACTCCAATTGGTTATCAAGTCGAAGCAGGTAATTCCGGTATCCGAATTCTTGGTTGATGTAATTTTCCATATGGGCTTGATAATCACCATCCAACCAGGCGGAAGAAACGAAAGGTCTTTTTTCGACTTCAACCACAGCTCCCTTGAGCGGCATCACTTTTTTGCCCCTCAATGCCTGTTGGATAATGGGAATAAATAGGAGAATCATCATCAGTACAAATAAAGCCTTTCCCAACCATTTTGTCTTTTCCTTTTCCATTTTGGTGGATTATCAGTTCGAAATTCCATTTTTTTTATCAAAAAGAAAAACAGAAAAACACATTCGTAATTTTAAGCATTCATATTTTTTTCTTTTTCCGCAAGGGATACATTACCGCAAATTTACCTATATTTACAATGCACTCCCCCCTTTTTTATTCAGACATTTATTCCCTAACTTCACCAAAACACTAGGGAATAAGATTTTCCCGTCAAACAAAAACATGTTATGAATAAACGCTACCTATGGTTGTGGATAGGTGTCGTATTGCTATGGTCATCTTGTGCTGATGACATTGACAATTTTTCCACAGTTGAACAACCACTAGACACTGAACTGCTTTCTTTATTACGAGACGCTGCTCCGGATGGGAGCATGGGGTATTACTTATTACCTGACAGCCGAGAATATGACAAAATTCCGCAAGACCCTTACAATCCTATCACAGGAGAGAAGGTAGAACTCGGACGAAGACTTTTTCATGAGACCGGACTCGCCATGTCTCCCAAATACGAAGTCAGCGAATTCACTTATTCTTGTTCTAGTTGCCACGTAGCGGGTGCAGGGTTCCAACCCGGTCGCATCCAAGGAATCGCAGATGGAGGAATCGGTTTCGGAGTCCTAGGAGAAGGTCGTGAAATGAATCCTGTCTATCCTGTGGATTCACTAGACATCCAGCCTATCAGAGTGCCTAATATTATCAACAATGCTTACCAAAGAATCAAACTTTGGAACGGAAGTTTGGGAGCTACCGGCCCGAATATAGGAACTGAAGACCGATGGACAGAAGAAAATATGACCATTGAAAACCATCTCGGATTCGAGGGGGTGGAAACCCAAGCCATCGCGGGGTTGACCTTCCATCGGATGGACATGAACATGGAGTTGGTCAACAATTCTTATTACAGGGATTTATTCGACTTGGCATTCCCGGATTATCCGGTATCCGAGCGGTACACCACTCGAACCGCCGGCTTGGCCATCGCCGCTTATGAACGGACAATCTTGGCGAATCAAGCCCCATTCCAAAATTGGTTGAGGGGAGACCGCGAAGCCCTTTCTGATCATCAGAAACAAGGAGCGGCCTTATTTTTTGGCAAAGCAGGATGCGTGAATTGCCACAGCAATGCGGCATTGGCATCAGAAGAGTTTTTCGCTCTCGGTTTCAATGACTTTGAAGGTGCCGGTATACTAGGAGAAGCTCCTAGTGATGAAACCCGAAAAGGAAGGGGCGGATTCACCGGCAATTCGGCGGATGACTATAAGTTCAAAGTCCCTCAATTGTATTCTTTAAAACCTCATCCGTTTTATGGACATGGAGCATCCTTCCGTTCGGTAGAGGAAATTATCAGGTATAAAAATTCCGCTGTAGCGGAAAATGCCCTTGTACCAACTTCCCAATTGGCCGAAGGTTTTGTTCCGTTAGAATTGACAGAAGACGAAATCGAAAGGCTGGTTGACTTCGTGGAGCATGCATTGAATGATGATAATATGGAACGATATGTCCCCAATTCGGTCGGGTCGGGTAATTGTTTTCCGAATAACGACCCGATTTCACAAGATGATATGGGGTGTAATTGATTTTCAAAAAACACAATTAAGTACCCAGCCATAAATAATCAGGGAATATGCTTTTCAGGTATTTTTGATTTATCCTTCGTAC
>JAHDCE010000665.1 GCA_020630045.1 Saprospiraceae bacterium
TCTTAGCTTTGTCAAAACCTTATTAATGCCAGATAACCTATGGAAGGGAAATTACTTTCACTGTATAATGATTTTTTTAGGAAGGGAACAAAAATAACAACTGATAGCCGCAAGGTAGAAGAAGGGAATGTATTTTGGGCCTTGAAAGGGGATCGATTTGATGGAAATAAATTCACAAAAAAAGCACTTGAAAGTGGTGCTCGATCAGCAATCGTAGATGACCCTGAAGTCGTTATAGACGATCGGTGCATACTTGTAGAAAATTCCTTGGTGGCACTTCAAGAATTTGCAAGATATCACCGTCGACAGTTTACAATACCTATCGTTGCAATCACTGGAACAAATGGGAAAACCACAACAAAGGAGTTGGTGAATTTTGTTTTATCAGAAAAATACAAAACCCATTATACCAAAGGAAATTACAACAACCATATCGGCGTACCCCTGACACTATTGGATATGCCATCCGATACAGAAATAGGTATTATCGAAATGGGAGCGAATCATCCCGGAGAAATTGATGAACTTTGCCGTATAACCGAGCCGACACACGGATTAATTACGAATGTTGGAAAAGCGCATCTTGAAGGATTTGGTGGTTTTGAAGGTGTAAAAAAGACAAAGTCCGAGATGTATCGCTTTTTGAAAGAAAAGGAGGGTTTAATATTTATAAATATTGATGAAAATCATTTAGAAAACCTTTTGCCGGAATACCATGGAATAATTAGGTACGGAAGAAAAATAACCGAGGTTTCACCTTTGGAAACAGCCCCTTTTTTAAAGGTGTTATTTGAATATTCCAGCCAGGAATGCAATACGAATCTTGTCGGAGGATACAACTATCCGAATGTATTGACTGCTATTGCCATTGCTCATCAATTCGGTGTAGCAGATGAAGATGTCATTCGAGCGTTGCAGGCATATCGACCAGGAAATAATAGGTCTCAATTGCTGACCCATTTTGGAAATACGATTATATTAGATGCATATAATGCGAACCCAACAAGTATGGGAGTAGCCGTTACTAATTTTGCTGAAATGCAAGGCGATAAAAAGATATTGATTATCGGTGATATGTTGGAACTAGGGGAGGATTCAAACCAAGAACACCAAAATATGATTGATTTGACTCGCAAATTCGGCTTTGATGAGGTGTTTTTGATAGGTGAACATTTTGGAAAATGTTATATCCGGGAAAAAGGATACCACTTTTTCAATTCTACACAAGAATTAAAGGAGGTTTGGAACTGGAAGAAATTTAAAGGGGCAAGTTTTTTATTAAAGGCATCAAGGGGAATCGGTTTGGAAAAACTATTGGATTAAACTGAAAGGATTGATATGGGCGAGCAAGACCAGAACAAAAACCCTCATTTGCTCCATTCTATTGTTTCATTCAAGTCAAATTACCAAAATCTCCTGAAAACTGCAGTTATCCGATTTCCCATTTCGCCCCGACATGCCAATTGGTAATCCTCATACATACAAGGTACCAAGATGTTTTTATCATCTTTTCTGTCTGCATCTCCGGGTACCTGTATCCACCAACGACCACTTTTTTCACTTTTCCAAAAGGTGATTACAATTCCATATGATTTTAAATCCACCATATATTCTGTCATGTCCGCTACGGAAACTGGAAAGTCCGCTTTTCTCCGAAAAAAACCATCTATAAAATACCAGATACATTGAGCGATAAGATGAGCGGTTACACCATCCGTATCGTTTTCCGGCCGGAATCCATAGATGCCGAATGAACGGCTCTTGTCACTGAGTCCTGCATATCGACACAATTGGGCGACATCCTCAGAAAACAATCCACTTGGATTAGGATTTTCGACCGCTGGTGCGTCGCAATGTTTTAATACATCCAAATGTAAGCAACATACTTCCGCATCCCGAATGACAGGTTCCGCTTTTTCAATCCTTGTTTTTATTTCGCCCAGCCGCAAAATATCATATGAAAATCGATCTTCTCCGATTAATTGGCCGGGAAAGGAGAAGTGCCCTTGATGCCCTAGATGCCCCAAATGAAACAATTGATCGGCATATTCTCTTGAAATGATGTTGATATAATCAAATTCGTCTACCGGCTGGGGTAAACTTTCTGATATCCTGAGCAGATTCCCTCTCTTCTTCTGTAAGGACAGGAATTGAGCAATTGGCCAAACTTTATTCTCTCCCCCAATTATTATAGGTAGGATACCTGCCTTTTGTATGGCTGACAATGCTTTGATTGCACTAGAAGTTTCTTTATCCTTTAAATT
>JAHDCE010000666.1 GCA_020630045.1 Saprospiraceae bacterium
TGGAATTGTACCGGATGTCCTTTGATTTTGGCATCTTTTACACGGAGTTTGAACAGGCCATTAAAGACTTCGTTCGGAGCGACCGTAATATTCATTTCCGTTTTGTCTTCTTTCATTTCCAAGTATGAATTGTTGATGAAAGAGATTTTGCCTGTTAGTGGTTCTTGAGTATTATTCTTAACTTTCAAAGGAACTGATATCAGGTCTCCGTTGGAAATGTCCACCGGCATTTTGGCGGTGAATTCAACGGGATGAGAGGAACTATATGTGCTTTCCTGACGAATGACTTGTCCCTTGTCAGAAACACCTTCTAGGATAATACGGTAAGTTCCGGCTTCGGCATTGTTGTAGAATACGACTTCCGCTTTTCCGTTTTTGTCGGTTTTGACATCCGGCTTCCAGTACAGGGTCTTTCTTTTGTCATTTTGAAATCGTTGTCTTTGCCCGTAAGATTTATTACTGTATCTGGGCATATAGAATGTCCGTCCTGTGTAGTAATTGCGATAATTTCCCATTGCCATAATATACAGGTTCGGCGATTGGAATCCGGGTGCGGTATCAAATCCATAGTTGCTTTCTGCACCGTTCATAAAGCGATCAATTTTAATTGAGGTCGCTGCGGCTCCCATCGCCTTTTTAGCCCTAGGAGCAGCTACTCCTGCAACAACGACTTCGTTTAACATTTCAGCTTCTTCCTCCATTTCGATGACAATCGCTCCATTGGCACCTTGAGCTCCGAATAAGGCTTGTGCTTCTTCTTCCTTTACAACCGCTATTCCTGCGATTCGCTCACGATCCAGCTTGGCCATCTCATCCGCTTCGATGATTCTTCCGTCAGCAATGATAACAGGCTGTTTGTTTGGAGGCACTGAAGCCGCACCTCTTAGCATGACTTTGCCTTCCGCTCCTGGGTTGCCATTGGCTGCAACAATCGCATCATTGGGCATTCTGTTGTTTAGTAAATCGTCTAAATTCTGTTCTTTTTCTGCTACCTCTACGTCTTTCAAATCCTGAGCGACATCATCCACATCGGCGAATGCGGGAGTGGCAGGAGGTACGATTTTAATCCGTTGGGTCTTATAACCAACATAGGATATTTCGAGTATGTCACCGGGTTCAACATCAATTTCATAGCTGCCATCAAATTCGCTAATTGTTGCCTTATTCGTTCCGACTATTCGTATCGTTGCGGCAATCATCGACTCTCCTGCTGCGTCTTTCAAAATACCCTTGTACTTTCCACCTGCGAATTGGACTTCATTTGGTACATCGATGTTTTCTTGTTGTTTGGTAGAATAACTGTTGATTGTTGTGTTCGTCCTGAGTCCGCGATATTTGGCTTTGACGACCAGTGGAATGGATATATTTTCGAATTCGAACATTCCATTCTCGTCAGTTCTGACCATTTGTTTTTCATCCGCCGTTTTTACCCATATGTTTTTGAGGGGGCTGCCATCCAATCTGAGTTGTCCTTTGGCGACGAGTTTGTCCGAGGGGAACCTGACCCATCCGGCGACATCCTCCGGTTTGGCGTCCAATATTTGTTTCCAGTTAAAGCGTCTCCAACCGTGTGTCAGCATGACGTAGTCCACTGCTTCGTCCGCTTTTTCCTCTTCAGGGTCGAAATAGAAAGAAGGTTCTTCGATGTCTCCTTGTAAATCCGCAGTCATGAGCAACCTGGAAAGGATATTGTCCTGCTTGTCATCTGCGAATGTATGATTGGAGTCGTCTACGACTGCCAAGGAGAAGTCGCCCGGGACGCCACGACCGGTTTCGTCCTTGACGGTAATGGTCGTTTTGACTTCGCTCAAAGGAAGATACTGGTCCTTATCCGTTTTGATATCCACGTTGATTTTGCGATGCTTGTTGGCGAATACCAACCGTTCCGCTTGTGGAATGGCATTTTCATCAAATAGTGTGAGTTGTAATATTCCCACCGGGAGATCCTTGGTGTTGACAACAACTTTATTACTTCCGATTCCGGCATCGACGGGAATGGTGGTTTTGATGTTGCCTGCGATATAACCGACTAGGAGCAAGTCGCCCGGACGAGGGGAATGGATGTTGAGTTCTATTTTATTTTTAGATTGTTTTTTGACTTGAAGGGCGAAATCGAGGTCCTTGGCAACGGGCAATTCGAATTGTCCGGTGGCACCGGATGGTTTCGTGATTTTAATTCGATAAGCATCTTCCTTTTTAGGTGTAAATGAAAAGGCGCCCATTCCTTTGTGGAAGCTTTCAAACTTCGCTACTGTTTC
>JAHDCE010000667.1 GCA_020630045.1 Saprospiraceae bacterium
AGCTTCTCCCAGTTCTGTGACTGTTTCGAGACCAGTTTCTTGAGTGGCTTCAATAATTGCTTTTTCAGCCTTTTCCCAGTCCTCGTCAGCACCGATGTATTTGCTAGGATTTTCTGGATCGCGAAGTGAAATTTGGGCGGTGAAATTATCGAACCCTAATTTTTTGAGTACATACATGGTCAAATCCAGTACGTTCAAAAATTCGTCCTTGAGCTGTTCGGGAGTACAAAAAATATGTGCGTCGTCCTGAGTAAAACCACGTACTCTTGTCAAGCCGTGCAACTCACCACTTTGTTCATATCGATATACCGTACCGAATTCCGCTATTCTAACCGGCAGTTCTTTGTAGGAACGAGGACGGTGACCATAAATTTCACAATGATGCGGGCAGTTCATCGGCTTGAGTAGGAAGAGTTCCCCTTCCCTTGGGGTATGGATGGGTTGGAAACTGTCTTCGCCATATTTTTGCCAGTGACCTGAAGTTTCGTACAGGTCTTTTTTTCCTAAATGCGGTGTGATGACGGGCTGATAACCTCTTTTGACCTGCTCGTCTTTCAAGAAGTTTTCAAGACGGGTACGTATGGCTGTTCCTTTGGGTAACCAAATCGGTAAACCGGCGCCCACTTTTTCGGAGAACATGAACAATTCCAGTTCTGCTCCTAGTTTTCTGTGGTCTCGCTTTTTGGCTTCTTCTAGGAGTTCGAGATATTCCTTCAGTTCTTTTTGTTTGGGAAATGTTACCCCATAAATACGAGTCAATTGTTGGCGTTTGTCATCACCTTTCCAGAAGGCTCCTGCGATATTCATCAGTTTGACGGCCTTTATTTTTCCCGTGTCCGGAATATGCGGGCCACGACAGAGGTCGGTAAAGTTGCCTTGCTCGTAAAATGTGATTTCACCATCGGTCAAATCTTCCAAAAGTTCGAGTTTGTATTCATCTCCTTTTTCCTTGAAATAAGAGATGGCGTCCGCTTTGGAAATTTCCGTTCTGATGAAAGCGTTTTTTTCTCGGGCGAGTTCCAACATTTTCTTTTCGATTTTGGGCAACTCTTCTCCCGGAAGTTTACGTTCGCCCAAATCAATATCATAATAGAATCCGTTTTCAATAGCCGGTCCGATACCGAATTTCACACCCGGATATAAAGCCTCTAATGCTTCGGCCATCAGGTGTGCGGATGAGTGCCAAAATGTGGATTTGCCCTCCTTATCTTTCCAAGTCAATAGTGCAATGGATACATCACTATTGATAGGTCTGTTGGCGTCTTGGACTTCACCGTCTACCTTTGCCGCCAATACGTTCCGTGCTAAACCTTCGCTAATGGATTTCGCCACGTCCATGGCCGTTGTCCCCTTGGGATATTCCCTGACGGAGCCGTCGGGAAGTGTAACTTTGATCATGCTAAAAAATTTGTGGTCTGCCGTACGAGAGGCAGCCCTTTTCAGAAAAAAACAAATATGATATTTTTCTTAGTGAAATGTCATAATGCAGAAAAATAATTCCCGCCTTAGCGGAAAATGTATAAAAAAAGCCGGTGTGGATTCCACACCGGCTTTTTTCCCGGAAGGGAAACACAATTATTTCAGTAATGTTACATCTCCCTTATAGGTAAGTTGTTGTCCATCCGCAAATGATACTTTTACGATATAGACAAATACTCCCGGATTCATTTTTTTGCCTTTGAAAGTTCCGTCCCAACCAAACTCGGTTACATCACCGGGTAGGAAATTTTCAGCGGTGTAAATCACCTCTCCCCAGCGATCGAAGATAAACAGTTGGTCAATGTTCGTAACACCGGTTCCTGTGTAAATACGCCAGAAGTCATTTACTTCATCGCCGTTTGGTGAGAAGGCATTCGGGATATAAACATTTCTGTTAGGATCCACATCAATAAAGATTTCATCTGATCCAAAGCATCCGTACTCATCAATGACGGTTAATGTATATGTGATTTCTTCAGTAGCTGTAATAACCGGGTCGCGACAGTCGTCACAACTTAGGAATTGAGTCGGTGTCCAAACGAATGTGTCCATTGCACCTTCTGGATAAACATCTGCAATCAGTCTGACGGAGTCTCCTAGGGCAAGTTCGATATCCGGCCCGAGATCAACTATGATTTCTTCGGGTTGTTCGATGGTTACACTATCCGTAGCGGAACAACCATTGCTGTCGAATACTTCAATATTATATGTTCCTGCGAATACTTGTGAAGGTTGTGTTTCACTTTGGAAGTTAAACCCATCAACTGTATA
>JAHDCE010000668.1 GCA_020630045.1 Saprospiraceae bacterium
GAAAATGTAGTGACCCGGGAAGAATTTCCATTGGAAAGAGCCCTGGAAATTCTCTGAACCCCTCGCCATTATTGGTTATGGTGTTCAAGGGCCCGGACAATCCTTGAACCTAAAAGACAATGGTTTCAATGTCATTGTAGGGCAAAGACAAAACTCCCGATCATGGGACAAAGCCGTTGCTGATGGATGGATTCCGGGAGAAAACCTGTTCCCGATTGAAGAGGCGGCAGGAAAAGCGACCATCATCCAATATTTACTATCCGATGCCGGCCAAATTGACCAATGGCCTACGATTAAAAAATACCTCACACCCGGAAAGGCGCTCTATTTTTCCCATGGTTTCGGGGTGACTTATTCTGACCAAACCGGCATCATTCCCCCGGAAGGAATTGATGTGATACTTGTCGCTCCCAAAGGGTCGGGTACCTCCTTGAGAAGAATGTTTTTGGCCGGGAAAGGCCTGAATAGCAGTTATGCCATTTACCAAGATGCGACCGGAAAGGCATTCGAAAGAGTCGTCGCCCTAGGAATCGGCGTGGGGTCAGGATACCTTTTTGAAACCGACTTCAAAAAAGAAGTATTTTCCGATTTGACCGGAGAAAGAGGAATCCTGATGGGAGCACTTGCCGGATTGTTTGAAGCACAATACGAAATCCTAAGGAAAAATGGACATTCCCCATCAGAGGCATTCAATGAAACGGTTGAAGAACTCACACAAAGTCTGATGCCGCTTGTCGCGGAAAATGGAATGGATTGGATGTATGCCAATACCTCTACTACCGCACAACGTGGCGCTTTGGATTGGCGACATAAATTTAAAGCGGCGACATTACCCGTCTTTGACGAACTATACAATCGAGTTGCTTCAGGCGAGGAAGCGAAAGTCGTCATCGAAGCGAACAAGCAACCCGATTACAGGGAAAAACTAGAAGAGGAACTCAAGGAGATTCGAGAGTCCGAATTATGGCAGGCCGGTCAACAAGTACGGAAACTTCGTCCGGAAAACAACTAAAAGATATGGGAAACAATCCGGAATTGAATATTCCACGGATAAAAGAAATAGAAAGGGCGTGGTCCAACTTGGATGGAGTGGCCTTCAAAACGCCATTGAGTTTGAACCACAACATTTCTAAAATTTACGATGCGGATATCTTTTTGAAAAGAGAAGATTTGCAAATCGTGAGATCCTACAAGATTCGTGGGGCATTCAATAAAATATCTTCCTGCTTTGAGGAGGCCAAGCAAAATAGCGTAGTTTGTGCCAGTGCGGGCAACCATGCTCAAGGCGTCGCTTTGGCCTGTAAAATGCTGGGTATCCGAGGTACGATTTTCATGCCGACACCCACGCCTTCTCAAAAGGTCCAACAAGTTCGGATGTTCGGCGAAAATCAAATCGAAATTATCCTTTCCGGAGATACTTTCGATGATTCAAAAATAGAAGCCCAAAGACATTCGAACTCAACCGGAGCAATTTTCATACATCCATTCGATGATCCGAAAATCATCGAAGGCCAAGCTACCGTCGGACTTGAAATCCTAGAGCAAATCGAAAAGCCAATAGATTACTTATTTATGCCGGTTGGCGGTGGTGGATTGGCCGCCGGAATTTGTACGGTTTTTTCAAAATTATCAAAAAACACTCGGTTGATTGGTGTGGAGCCCAAGGGAGCCCCTTCCATGTCCAAGTCATTGGAAAAAGGAGAAGTGATAGAGTTGGACGCCATCAATAAATTCGTAGACGGAGCCGCCGTGAAAAGAGTGGGGGATTTGAATTTCAATATTTGCAAATCATTGATTCATGATGTCGTGACAGTAGACGAAGGCAAAGTATGCGATACCATATTGAAAGCCTACAACAAAGACGCTATCGTATTAGAACCGGCAGGCGCGCTGTCCATAGCGGTGTTGAGTCAATTCAAAAATGAAATAAAAGGTAAAACGGCCGTCTGCATCCTAAGTGGTGGTAATAATGACATTACCCGCATGGAAGAAATCAAAGAAAAGGCGATGCTTTTTAATGGATTGAAACATTACTTTATCGTCCGTTTTCCCCAGCGTGCCGGCGCCCTCAAAGAATTCGTGGTAGATGTATTGGGGCCGAATGATGACATCACTCATTTTGAATATATCAAAAAAACATCTAGAAACACGGGCTCCGCAGTAGTGGGCATCGAACTTAAATCACCAAATGATTTTGACCCACTTGTTTATCGAATGAAAAAACTCCAATTTTTCGGTGAGTATTAAAT
>JAHDCE010000036.1 GCA_020630045.1 Saprospiraceae bacterium
ACCCTTCCGGAAATATCAACGATTACGAATTGGCTGCCTTCTCCTCCTTGGGGTACACGAATGGACAAAACTTCATTTACGGGATTCGATACCAATTCTATTTGGGGAGAATTGATGACTTCTTCATCACTTAATGCATTGCAATTATCGTCCGGGTGGTTGTCAGATGTTGCAATTATACCGGCAAAAAAGTCCGTCATATTTTGTAGTCGCAAATCCGGATCATCAATAATATGTCCGTTATTGAAACAATCATTAAACCCGGTATAATTATCAATAATTTCCGCTTGATACAAGGGAGCGGAAGTACCTAGACCGGCAAAATACCCACGTATACCTTCGGCTCCCCACGCATGTGGGAAAGGGCCGTAACCTTGGCAAATCCCTGCGATACATTCATCATTCATCCGGCCGAACATCATCCCGTAATCGTAATCTATAATGACATCCGAACCTTGCGCAAATAAATACACCCCGGGAGGATTGGCCGTATTTTCAAATTGTCCCAAATCAATTGCTCCGCCGAAAAAGTTTCCGACTCCCTTGACACTCGCATCGTATTCTCCTAGGTGCAAATCGCCTTCGACATCTCCTAAATCGGGTCGAGACAAATCATTGGTCGCATCAGTACATCCATATTCCGCGAAATCCGAATCCGGCATCGGAACCGCTGATATCGCATAACAAGAGGCGGGTTTCTTCATCTCATCATCTACAAATCCTACTGAAAGGGAAGTGAAACCTCCTGCACTTTCTCCGGCCATGAATACATTATTCACATCTGTCGAATCTATCAAATTCCTTCCTTTCATAAAGCGAATCGCTCCCTTGGCATCTTGCATAGCACGGAAGTTCGCACGCTCTACTTCCAAGCTATCCACAACAAACGCACATGACTCCGTTATACTTGAACAAAAGGCGTTTGTCGAATAATCATCCGTATTGTTCATCCCCAAACGATAATCTATATTTGCGACTACCCATCCCCTTTTTGCCAATTCCATAGACATGAATTTCATACTGGCATTATCCTTACTGTCGGTCACCCAAGCACCTCCATGAGCCAATATCATAATGGGTCGGAGGCAATTAGGATCGCCCTTCGGCTTGTAGATGTCCATCAATAAATCCACCTCTGTACCCGCATAATCCATCGCCGAACCATAATTTACATCTATTATGCTATCTACCTCAAACAAAACTTGGGTGTAAGGCAATTGGGCTGAAAGAGAAAAAAAGGCCCAACAACATATAAGAATTGGAAATAACCGCTTCATAAATACTCATTTTTCGCAAATGTACTAGATGAACATCAAAAAATAGTACAGTTGTTCTAAGTATTTTTCACTTGTTTGAGTATTTTTAGACAAGTCCTTTCCCTTATCAATGAAAACATGTAACTTTATTGCATATTTAATTGACAGGAGGGAGAAAACCATTCCTCCAACCATAACTTGAAACATCTTGCAGGAGGAACTTCATATTTCAGTAGAACGGGCCGTTCAGGAATTGCTATTTGTACACGGAACCGTCATTATCCCGGATTTCGGGGGATTTGCCAAAGAATACAAACCCACCGGATTTGATTATGTCTTGGGCGAAATCAAACCGCCTTCCTCCACCATTTCCTTTAAGGAAAATTGGAAAACCGATGATGGGCTATTAGTAGAACATCTTCGTCGGAGAAATGAATTGTCACTTATGGACGCTAAAGCGGAAGTGGCTAATTTTTCTCGCTTGGCACTGGACAAGTTATCCAATAAAGAAATCATCACGATTCCTTCTGTCGGACGCATCATGGTAGATTTCGAAAACAAACTCAAATTCATTCCGGATGATACCAATTTCAATCCCAATAGCTACGGCTTGCCGGTTTTGAAATATTATCCCATTTCAAGAACCACCACTCAACCAGCGGCTGCAGCCGCTGCAACCGCCGCACCTGTTCCTGCAGCAGCTCCTCAAAAAGAAAAAAGAAGCTGGACAAGACTCGCCCTCCCTATCATTATCGGGTTGGCTCTCGTAGCTATTCCCGTCACATTTTATTTGACGGGTTCAAATACTTCGACCGCATCTGCAAATACCAACCAAAATTCGGAAGGTAGGATCATCGAAGTCAATGACAACACCAATATCAGTCCAAAGGACAAGGAAGCCTATCGTCCTAAAGAAGCTACGATTCCTTCAGAAGATGAGAAGGAGGAAGAAAATGAATATACGCCACCACCGGTCGACCACACTTCATTAGAAGATAACGAAGAAACTGCGGTAACTTCTACTCCACCCCGGGCTACCACTCCTTCGGTCGAAAAGGAAGAAGTTTCGTCTTCTACCGATAATCGAAAATATGGGGTCATCATCGTAGGATCTTTCCGTAAATCATCGGGGATCAACACCATGAAAGGGAAAATCGAACGTGCCGGACTTCCGGTCTATACCCGCCGTTTGCCGGAAGGCAAAACCTATGTGGGTGTCAAGTACTATAAGGCCGATGAAATGGACGCAACGTTAGAAAATGTCAGACGTAGTGTCGAATCAGGTGCTTGGGTCTACAAGAAACTGTAATTTTTTCAGGCTATTACCCCCTCGTCAAAGACACTTTGACAGGAATTCCTATATGGTATATCATTTGAAGTGCATAACGAAAAAACTTTCGTTATGCCAAAAGGACATATATCAGTACAAACGGAAAACATATTCCCCATTATCAAGCAATTCCTGTACTCCGATCAGGAAATATTTTTGCGTGAATTGGTATCCAATGCGGTTGATGCTACTTCTAAATTAAAGACGCTTTCCTCCAAGGGAGAAGTCAAAGGTGACTTAGGAGAACTCACCATCGAAATCATTCTTGACAAAGACGCCAAGACGTTGACCATTCGTGACCGAGGTATCGGCATGACTGCTGAAGAAGTAGAACGTTATCTCAACCAAGTCGCTTTTTCAGGGGCACAAGAATTCCTAGAAAAATACAAGGACCAATCCGGTATTATCGGACACTTCGGCCTTGGATTCTATTCTGCATTCATGGTTGCCGATAAAGTGGAATTCGTCACTAAATCATGGCAAGACAGCCCGGGTGTCACTTGGACTTGTGAAGGGAACCCTGAGTACTCCTTGGATGAAAATGAAAAAACAGAAAGAGGTACGGACGTCGTCTTACATATCAGTGAAGATGCTACCGAATACCTAGAAGATAATCGCATCAGCGAATTGCTTAATAAATACTGTAAATTCCTTCCCGTTCAAATCCAATATGGAACCAGGACGGAGAGTATCGAAAAGGAACCTGCCACAGAAGACAAAGAAGCCGTAACTGAAGAAATCACGGTGCCGAATATCATCAACAATCCGTCTCCGCTTTGGAAAAGAAATCCAAACGAAATGACAGATGAGGATTACAAGAACTTCTACAATGAGTTGTACCCTTATTCACAACCGCCGTTGTTTTGGATACACCTCAACATCGACTATCCTTTCAACTTGACCGGAGTCCTTTACTTCCCGAAGTTGAGCAACAATTTGGAAATCCAAAAGAACAAAATCCAACTCTACTGTAACCAAGTTTTCGTTACGGATGATGTCAAAGAAATCGTTCCGGAATTCTTGACCTTGATGCATGGTGTTTTGGATTCTCCGGATATTCCGTTGAATGTTTCTCGTAGTTACTTACAAAGTGATCGCAATGTGAAAAGGATCACCAAGCACATTACGAAAAAGGTGGCTGATAAATTGAACGACATCTTCAAAAACGACCGCAAAGATTTTGAAGACAAATGGAGCGATATCGGCCCGTTGGTCAAATATGGTATGCTTACGGAAGAAAAGTTCTACGACAAAGCAGTAAAATTCGCCTTGTTGAAAAACACGGAAGACGAGGCATTCACCATTGAAGAATACAAGGAGAAAGTCAAAGTTAACCAAGTAGATAAATACGATAAAAATGTATTCATCTATACCAATAGTCCGACTGAGCACGATAGCTTTATCAAAGCTGCCAAAGGCAATGGTTATGATATATTGGTGACAGACACCATGATTGACAATCACTTCATGCAACATTTGGAAGGAAAATTGGGCGATGTGACTTTTGTCCGAGTCGATTCCGATACGGTAGACAACTTGGTACAGAAGGAAGAAACGACAGAATCCGCATTGAGTGAAGACGAAACCAAATCCATTGAAGAGTTATTCAAGGGGCAACTTGGCGGAGCCATGAGTTCTGTTTCCGTCAAATCCATGTCCACCGATGCTATGCCGGTCATGATTACCAAGCCCGAGTTCATGCGTCGCTTCCGCGAAATGAATGCCCTTCAGGGCAATGCGGATATGATGCCGGAAAGCTTCAACGTGGTTGTCAATGCCAATCACCCTCTAGTAGCAGAAAAGCTATTGAAGGAAGAAAATGCGGAAGTAAAGGGAAAACTCGCCAAGCATTTATACGATTTGGCTTTGTTGAATCAGAATATGTTGAAAGGTGCCGATTTGACCGCATTTATCAATAAGAGTTTGGACTTTTTGAAATAACGGCTTCTATTTCCGATTCGGCGTAAGCCGAATACCTTATATTTAACGTGTTATCCCGTCGTAGGGATAACACGTTTTCTATTAGATGTTATCACGAAAAATTGAGTATAGTCAAACCGTTATTTTGGAAATCCACTTCGTTATTCCCCTTAAACGTAGCTAGGGCTATGCTTGGCGGCGAATGCCTCGTTGATTCCCAAAATAACGATTCGTCTTTTATACAAAAAATTTCGTGATAACATCTATTTCACTCACTCTTTATCCAAGTACGTCCATGAAAAACATTTTATTACTTCTAGGAGCATTGCTTTCTTTTCACTTCGTTTTTTCTCAAAATGAATACATCCTGACGGATGTCAATTATATCGATGTCATTTCCGGAAAGGAAATTACGAACACCTCCATTCATATCAAGGATGGAAAAATTGCGGACATCAATAAAAAAATAAAAGCGCCTAAACTCATCCCAAGGATTTCCGTCAAGGACAAATGGCTCATTCCCGGATTGGTGGACAGCCATATCCACCTCTTTCAATCCGGTGGGTTATATACAAGACCGGACGCCATCGATTTAACACAATATGTCCCTTATGAAGAAGAGCGAAGGTGGCTACGGGAGAATGCCGGGAATCTCCTTCAACGTTACTTGGCCTGCGGCATTACGACTGTAGTCGATGTCGGAGGCCCTATGTATAATTTCAAAATTCGAGACCAATTCGAGGACTCTAAGTCACATCCTTCCGTTTTCATTACGGGGCCTCTCGTTTCTACATATCAACCACTGGCATTCCAAATTGACGATGCTCCCATCATCAAGGTCGAAACCGCTGAAGATGCCCGAAAAATGGTTCGTGAACAACTCCCCCATAAACCTGATTTCATCAAAATCTGGTACATCGTGCGCACCAATCAAACCGCAGAAAGCACATATGACATTATTAAAGCCACCGTTGAAGAAGCCCACAAGAACGGTCTTCCGGTCGCCGTACATGCTACTCAGCAAAACACTGCCAAGCTCGCCCTTAAAGCCGGGGCCGATATCCTTGTCCATAGTGTAGATAATTTGGAAATCGATGATGAATTCATTGAGATGCTCAAAAAAAATGACGCTGCTTATATCCCGACTCTGGTGGTCTATAATAATTACACCAAGACTTTTGCGGATCAGCACAAATTTACACCGGAGGATTTCGCTATCGCACATCCCAAAACCCTAGGAAGTTTACTAGACAATCGACACTTAAAGGATGAAACGCTCGAACAATACAAGGCATTCGCTCCTAGGATGGCGGAAAGGGAAAAAGTACAAGACAGTATCATGATGCTCAACCTCGATAAGCTCAACAACAGTGGTGCAAGGATCGTAACCGGAACGGACGCAGGTAATATCGGCACCCTTCACGGTTCGTCTTTTTATGATGAAGTCGCGAAGATGAAATTGGCGGGCATGTCGAATGGTGATATTCTCAAGGCATCCACCATAGCACCGGCTACCATGTTGGGGCAGGATAAAGTAAACGGAAGTATCGCCAAGGGAAAAATTGCGGATATTGCGATACTTCGGGAGAATCCGTTGAAAAACTCTGATGCATTAAAAAGCATTACCCATGTTATTAAATCGGGAAATCTAATCCAAGTAGACACGCTCCTCCCTCCTACTCCGGAACAATTGGTCCAACAACAATTGAATGCATATAATGCTTATGATTTGGAGGCATTCCTTGCTCCATATAGTCAGGACTTGGAAATTTACAGTGGATGGGATCAATTACAATCAAAAGGCTTGGATAAAGCGAGACCGACATATGAAAGGATGTTCGCCAATCCCAACGGATTGCATTGTGAACTTGTCAATCGAATTGTGATGGGGAACACTGTTATCGACCATGAAAAAATAACGGTGGATGTTCCGGGAGCTAAACCATTCGAAGCCTTGGCCATTTATACAATCGAAAATGGAAAAATCGCAAAAGTCAATTTTATTTATCCATAAGTACCCGGCCATAAATAATCAGGGAATATGCTTTTCGGGTATTTTTGCTTTATCCTTCGTACAGTCCTCAACTTGGTAGCTACGGCTACCAGTTTCCGGGCTTCCCTCGACTAAAACAAAAATACCACTGAAAATCATTATTCGATTACTTTTGGCCAGGTACTTAACAAGTTCAAAAATACATTTTTCTTTGGAGGTGTTTGAAAATTCTAAATCCAAACACACCCCCAAAAAAAAGAAGGCTATCGATGGAACACCGATAGCCTTCTATATGTTTTGCGGATTTATCCGAAAGGATTACATCTAGGCGAGTGTTTGTTTCACCTCGATGATTTCGTAACCTTCGATGATATCTCCGATTTTGATGTCGTTGAAATTTTTGACAGTCAAACCACATTCCATATCCTTACGGACCTCCTTAGCGTCATCTTTGAAACGTTTGAGGGAGCCGAGCTCTGCGATTTGTCCTTCCTTGACCGGGTATTTAACGATACCGTCGCGAATGACACGGATTTTGGAATTACGCTTGATGGTTCCGTCTTTGACATAACAACCGGCGATGGTTCCGACACGATTGATTTTGAATACTTCGCGTACTTCGACTTCGCAGATGACTTTCTCTTCCTTGGTGGGTTCCAACATCCCTTCGATCGCGGATTTTACTTCGTCGATCACTTCATAGATAATGGAGTAGGTTTTAATTTCGACCCCTTCTTTTTCCGCCAATTTACGGGCGTTGCCGGAAGGTCGGACTTGGAAACCTACGATAATCGCGTCAGAAGCGGAAGCGAGAAGTACATCGGATTCGATGATTTGACCGACTGCTTTGTGGATAACATTAACCTGAACGGTTTCTTGCGATAACTTGAGCAAGGAATCGGCCAAGGCTTCGATAGAACCGTCCACATCACCTTTGATGATGAGGTTAAGCTCTTTAAATGTTCCAAGGGCGAGACGTCGTCCCAATTCGGCAAGACTGACCCTTTTAGCGGCACGGTTGGATTGTTCGCGAGCGATTTGTGCGCGTCTGTTGGCAATTGCTTTGGATTCCGATTCTGTTTCGGTGGCTTTGAATTTTTCACCGGCTTGTGGAGCACCACCAAGACCCAATACTAGGATGGGGGTGGACGGTCCGGCTACTTTGATTCGTTTGCCGCGTTCGTTGAACATGGCTTTCACCTTTCCTTGGTGCTCGCCGGCAACGATCGGGTCACCTACTTTAAGCGTACCGGTTTGAACGAGCATTTTGGTGACGTAACCACGTCCTTTGTCCAAGGAAGCTTCGAGTACGGCACCGGAAGCACGTCGATCCGGGTTGGCTTTAAGTTCAAGTACTTCGGCTTCGAGTAATACCTTTTCAAGTAGGTCTTCGATTCCGAGGCCTTTCTTGGCGGAGATGTCGTGGGATTGGAAGCTTCCGCCCCATTCTTCCACCAAGATATTCATTTCAGCAAGTTGCTGTTTGATTCTTTCCGGTTGTGCACCGGGCTTGTCAATCTTATTGATGGCGAAAACCATTGGTACCTCAGCCGCTTGGGCGTGGGAGATGGCTTCCTTGGTTTGCGGCATGATTTGATCATCCGCCGCAATGATGATGATGGCTACATCCGTTACCTTGGCACCCCTGGCACGCATAGCGGTAAAGGCTTCGTGACCCGGAGTATCTAGGAAAGTGATTTTTTTGCGGTCATCACCTTCTCCAAGTGCGACTTCGTATGCACCGATGTGCTGGGTGATACCCCCCGCTTCACCATCTGCGACATTCGCTTTACGAACGTAATCCAATAAAGACGTTTTACCGTGATCGACGTGTCCCATAACAGTAACGATGGGGGCCCGAGGTTTCAAGTCTTCAGGGTTGTCGATGATTTCGTCTTCCTCTTCGAGTTCTTCATCGGAATCGACGAATACGACTTCGTGATTAAATTCGGAAGCTACGACTTCTATCAGTTCAGCGTCAAGTCTTTGGTTGATGGTAACGACTTGACCGAGATTCATACAGGTCATGATGATTTCAGACGGGCTGATGTCCATCATGTTGGCCAATTCCTGTACTGAGATAAACTCAGTAACCTGTAATCTTTCGTCTCTTTGTTCTTCTTCTTTTCTTTCTCGTTCCTCCCGCTTTTTCTGTCTGGAATCCCGACGGATTCTTTGACGTTGATTTTTTCTTCCCCCTTGGATAGCGGCTTTTGTCGCCTTGATCCTTTCTTCGATTTCCTTTTGGGAAATTTCTTTTACTTCATCTTTGTCGGAACGCTTTCTATTTACCGGAGCATCGGAACGTCGTCTGCCTCCTATGGATTGCTTGACGACCTTTTTCCTTTTCCGTTTTCTTTTCGGCCTGGAATCGTCAGACGTTTTCTTTCCGTCTTTGGCTCCATCTTTACCCTTGTTAGCCGGTTCTTCCTTTTTCTTTTTAGGACGAGAGAATTTTTCAAGGTTGATTTTTCCCTTGATTTTAAGACCTTCTAGTTGAGGTGTTTTCCCACGAGTCAACTCATCGGTTTTCTTTTCTGCCGGCGGGTTTTCCGCCAAGGGATCCGCTTGTGGAGTTTCTTGATCCGGAACCGGTTTGTCCTCAACAGGTTTTTTATCTGTTTTAGGTGCAGCTACCTCAGGTTTTTCTTCCTTTTTAGGTGGTTCAGGCTTTTCAGCTTCGACTTCCGGTTTTTTCGGTTCCGGAGATTTTGCAGGAGCTTCTTTCTCCTTCTTCTTTTTGGTCGACTTCTTTTTACCGCTGACTTCATCAAGGTTGATTTTCCCCTTGATTTTAAGACCTCCGAGTTGTGTCGTGTTTTCTTCCTCCTTTTTTTCTTCCTCTTTACTTTCTTGGGTAGGAGGAGGAGTGGTTTCTACAACTTCAGGAGCCTTATTTTCCACGACCTCTTCTTTAGGTTGTGGAGTTTTGTTTTCCTGAACGGGTTCTTCCTCTTGTTGTTTAGGAGGAGGAGCAATTGGAGCTACCTTTTTTCCCGGAGGCGGTGGCAAAGGAGTTTTCAGCGAAAATTTAGGCACTTTCGTTTCTTTCTTCTCCTTCGTTGCTTGGTTTTTACGGATGATTTCATCTGCTTTACCACGCACTTCGCGCGATTTGCTAAACTCATCGAGTAGCAATCCGTACATGTCATCTGACAATTGCGTAGTGGGTTTGTTTTCAATAGAAATTTCCTTTGTCTTGAGGAAATCGACTATCGTTTTCGTACCCAGATTAAATTCTTTCGCAACCTTGATTAATCTTTTCGCCATGCTCTGCTTTGGTGTCCGATTCATTCGGACGTTAATGCGTACAAAGTTATGTGAATTCAATTAAGAAATTCAGTTTACTATTGAAAAACAATAGCATAAGCCCTATTAGGGTTCCTGAATTCTTAAAAAATATATGATTAAGGGAGAAAAAACTCCCTAAATTATCCGTAAAACTATCTATGGGGCAATTTTTTGGCTTTCAAAACCACCCCGCGGTTAATTATTTATTTCGCCGTAAGGCGGAATAGATAATTGATTACTCTTCCAACTCTTCAGAAAGGATTCGAATTACATCTTGGATGGTTTCCTCTTCCAAGTCCGTTCTTCTTACCAGTTCTTCGATACTGAGTGTCAGAACGCTTTTGGCGGTGTCACATCCGATGTTTTTCAATTCATCAATGATCCATCCGTCTATTTCGTCGGAGAATTCATCCAAGTCAACATCTACTTCGTACTCTTCTGTATCTCTGTAAACATCAATTTCAAAACCGGTCAAGTCGCTGGCCAATTTAATGTTGGTACCTTTTTTACCGATGGCTAGTGAAACTTGATCGGGTTTTAGGTACACCGAAGCTCGTTTTTCTTCGTCATCCAATTCAATGGAAGTCACTCTTGCGGGAGTCAATGCCCTTTGGATGAATAGTGTCGGATTTTGTGTGAAATTGATGATGTCGATATTCTCGTTTTTCAATTCCCGAACGATACCATGAATACGAGAACCCTTCATCCCCACACAAGCGCCGACCGGATCGATTCGGTCATCGTATGATTCAACGGCCACTTTTGCCCGTTCGCCCGGAATCCGGACTATTTTTTTGACGGAAATCAAACCGTCTTCTATTTCAGGTACTTCTTGTTCTAGTAGTTTTTCTAGGAACAAGGCGTTGGTTCTGGAGACATGTACTACCGGCGAGTTGTTGTTCATCTCTACGGATTTGATGACTCCTTTGACCATATCTCCTTTGCGGAAGAAGTCACCGCGAATCATTTCCCTTTTAGGGAGGATGAGTTCATTTCCGGTGGCATCATCTACAACGAGGATATCTCGTTTAAGGATTTGGTGAACTTCGCAAATAACGACATCTCCGATCCTGTCTTCATAGCGTTGTCGGATTTGGTCTTTCTCCAATTCCATGATACGCGACTTGAGGGTTTGTCCTGCGGCCAAAATGGCTCTACGTGGAAAATCCGCCAAGCTGAGTTGCTGATAGAACTCTTCTCCGACGTCATAATCTTCGTCTTCGATTCGTGCTTCAGTTAATGAAATTTGACTACGTTCGTCCGTCACCTCCCCGTCAGGTACGATTTCTCGTACACGCCAAAGTTCCAAATCCCCTTTGGTCGGGTTGACGATGATGTCGAAATTTTCGTCGGAACCGTATTTCTTTTTAATCAGTGTACGGAACACATCTTCCAATACCCGTACCATTTGCGGCCGGTCAATGTTCTTGTTGCCTTTGAACTCTTTAAAAGAGCCGGCAAGATTTAAAACGTCCATCGATTACTCATTTAAATGAAATTTTGACAATCGCTTTTTGTATTATGTCAAAGGGTATTTCTTTTTCCACCGTTGTGGTAATTTTCTTTTTACCCTGTTTTTCTTTAATATCATATTGAAGTAGGATGTGTTTTTCATCCACTTCCATCAATAGTCCCTTTTGTTTTTTATCCTTTTCGCCTTCTTGAAAGGTGACTTCCAAGGTGCGGCCAATGTTTTTTTTGTATTGACGAAGGAGTTTTAAGGGAGAATCAACACCCGGAGATGATACATCAAGGACGTATTTTTCTCCTAGGAAACCGGCTTCATCTATTTTATTTTGTAGGTAGCGATTAAGTTTGGCGCTTCTTTCCAATGTCATGGCGGAGTCACTGTCCACATATACCACTACTTTATTGTTAGTGGGATTGTGTTTTACTTCAAGTAAGAAGAAATCTTGATATCCTTCCTCCTCAAATTTTTCAAGCACATATTGCTCTATTTGTGATTCTACCATGTTGATCTACCGAATAAAAATGAAAAGAGGGAACAAAACTGTTCCCTCTTCCGAGATTCCTTCTGCAAATATAGCCTTAAATTCTTAAAAAGTAAAGCGATAAGGCCAGTCTTCGCTTTCAGGGTGCCGCTTGGGCTCGCCTTTGTGAATTTGTCTCGGTTGTCAAAACCATTACCATTACCAAAAAATCTAAAACCAATTACATTATTTATCTAAACCAAAATCATTACGTTTTACTGAGTTTTACCGTTTTTACGGTTGTTCCCGTTCGGATAGCAATCCAATAGATTCCCGGAGGGAAATTCGCGGATGGTATCCTGATTTGTGTATGTCCGGATATCGAGTTTTCAATTTTTGTAGCCCATGTTAATTTGCCGTCGAAAGCAAAAACTTCGATATCGTATGTTTTGTCTTGTTCTAGCGTCATTCCAACAGTAGCGTCTCCCTGTACAGGAGAAGGGAATACTGTTGGCTCTAAAGAGGGTGTTTCTTCCTGTTGGGCATCCATTGATGTTTCTTCTCGATTGATCAATCCTTTTCTGTTTGGCGACTCCTGTAATACATAGACCATTCTGAGGTATTGGTCGGGTGAAAAAGAAGTCATGCAAGCATCATGAATGTAATCCATGAAATTTCCAATCTTCTCTTCTTCTCCGCATGAATACCTGTTGTCCGGGCAACCGAAATTTGGTCCGGAGCAAGAAGGTGTGTCATTGCAGTGGTCATCAGAATCGCATCCGCCATCTCCCCAGAGATGAAGGAGCCCCAGCCAGTGTCCGACTTCGTGAGTCAATGTCCTACCCATGCCGAATTTGAGTCCTTCTTCTGTGTGGTCGTAAGGTTTTGATAGGCTACCTATAGTAGTGTACCTTATGACAACACCATCTGATGACACTTCTTCGGTGGTTTGTGGCATTCCTTCCGCTATGGGAAAACTAGCATATCCTAGGATTCCGGCTGAAATCTCGCAAACCCAAATATTTAGATATTTGCCAGGATCCCACTGTGTTGAAGGTTTGATCGTCTTTTCAATAAACGCTTTGGAATAACTTCCTTTCGGCCAGCCCTCTTTTGAACTGTCGATGTAATTGACACCGACGTCAGACATTTTTTTTCCTGACGGGTAAGAGGATGTGGGTCGGAACACGATCCGAACTTTTGGGTAGCTGTCCCCTTGTCCGGTGTAGTTTAGTGTTGTTGTGTTGAAATCAATATTCAACTGTTTGATTTGTTCTTGTATTCTATCTGTCCCCAAATGTGTTCCGAAACCCTTTGATTCCCCTTGGTGTATGATGTGGAAAATGATTGGTATTTCTAATATAGTTTCAACTTCATTTTCCGATGTCAATTTATATTTTGTGACACTGTTTTTTAGCCAGTGTTCAAAAAGATCTTTCTTTTTTTTGTTTGTGTCCATCATTTGCTCAAAGTGGCAATGATGGTGTGTGTTTGTTGTTGGTGGTTGTTGTGAAAATGCGAAGCATGTCCACAACAACCCAACAACGAGTGTGTGTAAGTTATTCATAGTCTTTGGTTTTTATAACAGGATTTTAATCCTATAAACCAAAAAATAAAAAGAGAGTATTTGTTTTCTCAAAAAAGGATAAGGAGGAAGGATGTATTGTCAACAGGCTATCAATAATAGAAGTTTTTAAATTTTTAAAACAACATTACTAACAAATCCGTGACTCAAATATAAGGCGAGATTTTGAAATAAAAAAAAACTTTTTGGAGCTGCAATAAGTGTGCCGGTTTTGTGAAAATCATGTAAATTTATTTTGCTAATCTATAAGGCTTTGTTCTACAATTTGAAGGGTCTTTTTATGGCCTCGGGAGGGCACTACATGAATTTGATTATTTTTTTTGAAAAAAATCAAATTTTAGAAAAAACGTCTCAATTCTTTAAAAAATGACAGGGTAATTCATTTATGCTGTCCATGTGACTGGCCTTCATTTCATCATTGCGACAGCATAATCTTATCGATTATTTCTTCCATTTCTGAAAATTGTATTCGGGATGAAGTGGTTCCTTGTCGCTTTTGTGGAGAGAATCTGGATTGAAGGGGGGATAGCGAGACGGAAGATTGCAAACCACTTCATTTCAAGTATTAAATATCTGTCTGTTCTCGCGAAGGTCTTTCAACGACTCTTCGTTGGATTTTCGTTATGTAGTTTAGTGCTTCTAATTCGCTTTAAAATACCAAGCATCATATTCAGAGCCAAAAAAGAAAAGATGCTTCTTGGTATATTGACAATTACCAAGAAGCATCTTTATGAAGAGAGATGGAACTGTTTTTAAGCGTTCTCTTCTTCTTTGACCAATAGTTGAAATCCGTTTCCGTGGATGTTTACGATTTCAATATTAGTGTCCCGCTTTAAATACTTTCTAAGCTTTGTAACAAATACATCCATGCTTCGAGCAGTGAAGTAATTGTCTTCTCCCCAT
>JAHDCE010000037.1:0-273 GCA_020630045.1 Saprospiraceae bacterium
AAAAAAATAGAGCTGAGGGCGGTTATCAACATGGATCTCCTTATTATTTTTTCTCCATTATCATCGGATTTTTGCTTCGATAATTTCTTATTCAGTTTTTTGATGAGCCATCTTGTGATGAGGCCGGGTTTCTTTTTCTTTTTCTTCTCATATCGTTCCTTAGCGGGTGGTGTGTCGTCGCCCACTACGGCGGAAGCCTGTTTGGGTACAAAGAGCGACATTGAAAACAACAAAAAGAAAATGAATAAATAGGAATTCAAATTTGGGTTTTTC
>JAHDCE010000037.1:299-11641 GCA_020630045.1 Saprospiraceae bacterium
GTATCGGGATTTAATTCGAATATCATTTTCTTGGAAAGGCCCTTCCCCGAATTTGTGTAATTCAATAGAAGGAAACTGACGAATCGGCAACATCCTCAACGCTTCTCTAAAGTCTTGGTTGATATCAGCCAATTCTCTATAGAAAGTACCTACCCATTCGCCGGCAGAAAATAGTAATCGGTCTGTTGTGGATTCTAGGTGAATGACCATTTCTTTATCCGCTGTTGGACTTTCCATTATTTCAATACAAAAGGAATTGATTTTATCCGTCAATTCAGGAATATTAAAAATGACTTCTTGAATATCGGCCGGACTGATATTCGACCCGAAGAAAGAAACGGCATGATCCGCTCTACCGAAGTGAAAAAGGAAGGGCAAATCGGTAGGACATTTCCCCAATAAGGAAAATTCGAATCCATGTTTATCAAATGCCTTCTTCAATTGTTTGTATGTCAATATCTGACCTTTGTCTTTGATGTTATATCTAATCTTGGGAGCGATATAACCGGGTCTACAAATCGACACGAGTAATTCGTTGTCCGGATTGGTTTCGATATAAAAATCCGCCGGATTGTATTGGAATATCATCGGGATTAATTTCTTGTCGATAAGTAGTTCTTTTCTAAACTCATCATTTTCTACCAAGAACTTACGTAGGTTGATGGTGAACTCATTTTCAGAAGCGATATTCAGCTCCAAATCCGAAGCTCCATAAGAACTGAAAACTGTTTTTATACCTCTATCTGTCAAATATTCCCGAAGGCCTTCGGACATGGCTTCACCTCCCATAATCATATGGATATTGTACTCGCTAAAATCAATATCAGCGGTATCAACAAAGTATTTCAAAAACGGAGGATAACCCATAATAACATACTCTTGTTCCTTACCGAACTGCAAGATGGTATGTTTGATTTTGTCGCAATCCGGTCCGGTTGATTTGACCTTGGCGAATTTGACACTTGCCATCGACACATTGATTCCTGTAGCCCAAGAGCCCATTGCGAATGCGTTAATTACGATTTTCGGACTTTCTCCTAATAATTGTTTGATTCCGAATCTAATGAATCTCATATTAGTCGCCCGTTCACGTACCCCCCTTACCCAATTGGTGGGGACTCCGCTACTCCCGGAACTCTCGTCGATGATGACTCCCTTTTCGGGAATAATCCCGTTGACACATCGTTCGCTTATTGAATATTTCTTTACAAAAGTATCCTTTCCCGTTTCGGGAATTTGATCAATAGAAACAAGTCCCGAAAGTTGGTTCAACTCCGCCTCTTTTTGGTAAGCGGGAACGCGATCCAATGCTTTGTAATATTCGGCACGCATTTTTAATTTACCGATATAAGCTCGCAAATCAGCAAACCCCGGAATGAATAAAAACTTCATGGTTCCATCAGAAAGCATCAATAATTTTCTGATTTGTTCAACGAACCAAGCTGAAATGATGATGATTGATTTTTTCATGATATATAGATTTTAAATTGATTTTTGAATAGAATTTTTAATAGTACATTTGTTATGATTCAACGATTCTATTTGACTTCAATATTCTCTGAATCTCCCCTCCGTTTCTTTCGCTTTCTTTTCCAGTTGACAATCTTTCTACAAAGCACTATCAAACCGCCGATAATAAATCCATATCCCAATACTCCGACCAAAACGCCCATACCCAATCCGCTTGTGCAAGCTACATTACAAGACAATACCGCCATGAGATAACCAAGGCCAACACCTATTAGTATTATCAGCATAATTAGGAACACCTTCAAACCATCAAGGTCTTCTTCTTTTAATTGTTTCCTGCCCTCTTTCAAGGTCTTCCACATTTGTTTTCTTTTCTGTTTACGGAGTTTTCTTTTTTGCTTGGTCCTGGGAGCTTTGTTCAAGTTTTTGTTTTGTTTCCCATCCCCTACTCCATATACCACAAATGTGGCTATCGGAGGACTTTCAACCATAGTTAGTTCGGCATCATATGTTATGTTATTATCCAAATAACCGGATACCGAAAAAGACAACATTAAAAAAGAAGAAAAAACCAATATGAAATCTGCGGATTTTCGCTTTATATAAAAAACATGATTCCAATATTTGTCATTCTGACTAACGGGATATGTCACAAATGAAAATCCGAATAATAGCAATGAGACAACCGTCATATAATTTGGAATTTGCATGTCAAAAATGAAAAACAAAACTCCCAACATGACTGCGTTCAATATGGTCACCAGATACAAGAACACTAATAAGTATCTGGCTTTAATCGGGCTGGCTTTCGCCCAGTATGATACTTTTTTCATGATTCAATTTTTAGGTTTACAATAAAGGATGGTGGGTATTCTCAATAGAGAATACGAATTAGGGTGATTAAACTCGAAATTAAGTAGTTTGCAATTTTTTGACTTGTCCTTTTTACCTTTAGCTTCTTTGAAAATGCTCAGCATAGCTACGGCTATGCCTGCGCTTTTCAAATCGCCAAAGAAAAAAATGACTTTGTCAAATTTCTTTCACTCCATTTAATTTCGAGTTTAAACTTACTTATGAGAGTGGTTAGACGAGTCGTCCCGAGGCTGTTGGAATTAGAATATCATCCACTTCGAGTCTTTCGCTGGCGGCAGGTACTCCACTGTACCCTACCCTGAATATCATCCAAAGTTGCTTGTTGTTATTATTGTTATCAAATTCTTTTGAAATAACGGAATAAGCCGTTTGATTGGTAATTAATGAACCGAAAGGTTGGATATAACCTCCTCCTTCAGTAATTCGCAACCAAGCTCTCGCCATCATCCGTCCGGTCGTCACCAAGTCTTGATTGGTTTTGAATGGCCCCGAAAACCAACCGATGGTTTTTGTGCCTTTAAATGATTTCATATACTTTTTGCGGAGTAGTTTTTTGCGAACTCCTTTCGTCCATTTTTCATGTTTTCTGAAAACGGATTTCATCAACCCACCTTTGAAACCCATGCACTCAGCAGAAAGTCCGTCCTTATGTTGAATAGCCTCGGATTTAGAATATCGGAACAGACCATCCAATTCTTCACGCATGGCATCGGACTCCAAGTCATGAAATAATGTTTTTTGGTTCAAATCGATAATTGCGTCGACCTTATTTTCGTCATGTGTCCAATAAAAATCATGCCCGAACCTTTCAGCTTCTCGACGGACATTTTTCAATACGGACTCCCTCATGCGGTCGCCATCAAAACATCCTCTGGATGTTCTTCTTTCTAAGATCAAATCCCGATTAATTACTCGATTTTTTGTTTTAGGAACGACTCGGAGTGATGCAAATGGAATGATTCCTTTTATTCCGACTTTCATATCACTCAACAACTCATCTATACGGATTTCATATCCATATACATCTGCTGCTATGGACAAATGTTCAATAAAAATCCCCATGGTGATTTTCATAAAGGTGCAATCCGGATCACCTACCGGCAATAAACGAGCGGCATCAAAACACAATTCCGCTTGATTGCCGGAAAGGATTTTCAATTTATACGGTTGTAGATTATGTACAGAAGGAGCCCATCTAGCAAACGAAATAATATCCCTCCATTCCGTTGGGGTCAATCCTTTTGTCCTAGGAAAGATTATTTCTTTCGTCCAGGAAGAAATGGCCAATCCCAATCCTCCTGCTGCGGCTTTCTTTAAAAAGATTCTTCGGTTTATCGGTTTCATATTCGATTGATTTATGACGCTAATCTATGGGCGTTCCACAACCGAAAAACGAATATTACATCAAAAACAAAAGTATTTTTTTACATATCGTGGACTTCCAATCACAAAGGACTACATTTGTTTACGAATCGTAAACTCGATTTTGACTAAAAACCCAAAACAGAAAAATCATGACCGGTCAAACTGAAGTCCAAACCCGATTTTTTCAATACTTGAATCATCGTTTCCCTACAGAAACCGTATTACAAGAAACCATGAAGGTTTTACATCTTAAAAAAGGAGCGACCTACAAAAGAATGAATGGAGATACCGCTTTGACCTCCGAAGAACTATTCAAACTAGCGACACATTTTAAGATTTCACTGGATACTGCTCTAGGCAATGAACGGTACATTACCGTCCAGCATCCCTTTTTGATGGAAAAAACGGGTATCAATTTTTTGGACATGTTCGCCCATTATCTAAAACCATTACTCAGTAGCGAGGATAGTAAACTTACTTACTTGGCCAACGAGCTACCTGTTTTCTATTATTTTTCTCATAAATATATTTTCAATTTCCTCAATGCGGTTTGGGGACACCTTCACTGGGAGAACCATCAGTTAAAAATTGAACTGGATGTCCAGATGGATTACAAAATTGAAAAAATGAGAAACGAGGTGCTTGCATATTATGATAGCCATCCGGTCACGGAAATATGGAACTCTAATATGTTGGCGAATTTGTACCAACAAATATTTTTCAGTATTTCTACCCGAGCCTTTTCAGATGTTTCCTTTATAGATCATCTAATAAAAGATATCGAAAAACTAATCCGACAACTTCGTGATCTCGCTTCAACCGGAGAAAAAAAACAAGGAAGAACCACTGAAGGAACAGAATTAAAAATCTATCTCAACGAATTCGGTAATTTCCAAAATATCGTCCTATATGAATCCGAAACCATTAAAACGGTTTTCCTAGGATTCGATATGCCGCAGTTTATGGTAACCCATAGTAGGACGTTCTTTAAATACTCGCAATCCTGGATTGAAAAAATCAGACATCGCTCCGTACAAATCAGCTCGGATGGATATCGTTATCGAGAATTGTTTTTCATGACTCTAGAAGCGGATTTTGAAGCATTCAAGAAAAAAGCCGAAAAATTGGTGGATGTTTATTATTCATAAGACATTATTACGAATTGTTTTTTATGAGAGCTAGAATTAGAGATTTTATTCTCAATTGATGAATGCACGGAATCTGGTAGCCGTAGCTACCATGATGAGTACATGAAGAAGAGTGAGGATGAAAGATCAATTATAGCCATACAATCTAATTCGTAATAATGTCTATAGTTAACAAAATAAACTTCAAACCGGGAACCATTCATCTAGAGGAATGAGTATATCATAAAACACTTTCATCAAAACAGTCAATCCCGGTAATTATGATTCGAAAAATAGCGATGGCCTACATTGAGGCATTTTTCGGACACAGCCGAGAAATTTGGACGTTGACCATCCTTACCTTTATTAATCGGATGGGAACAATGGTTCTCCCGTTTCTTACGGTCTACCTCACCACTGTCAGGAATTTTTCCCTTCAAGATGCCGGCTGGCTAGCCGGTGCTATTGGTATTGGTTCTTTTATCGGTTCTTTCCTTGGCGGAAAATTATCAGATAAATTAGGCCCTCGGATTGTAATTATCGCGAGTATGTTCCTAGGCGGAATTTTCCTCATTTCACTACAATGCGCGAATACTTTTTGGGAATTTTGGTGGTTAATATTATTTACCTCATTGACCGGAGACGCATATCGACCGGCAATGATGGCAGCAGTTGGCGATTACTCCCCTCCTGATAGAAGAAGTCGATCCATGGCTTTGGTTCGATTAGCGGTAAACCTTGGATTCAGTGCCGCTATTGCATTAGGAGGATTAATTGCAACCAACTTAGGGTACAAATGGTTATTTTGGATTGATGGAACCACATGCATACTGGCAGGAATATTTTTCATTTTCGCATCGATGAATTGGAAAAAGGGTGAAGGAGATACTGAAGAAGAGTCAAATGAGCATGCAACTACCGGAGCCATTCAGCCATATATGAATCGCAAGTATTTATTATTCCTTCTTGCGACTTTCCTCCTAGGAATCGTATTTATCCAATGGTTTCACTCTATACAAGTATTCATGAAAACACAATGGGGTTTCGGTGAAGACAAAATCGGGCTTCTCCTTGCCGCCAATGGAATCATCATTGCCCTCACGGAAATGCCAATTATCGATCAAGTTGAAAAAAGGAAGAAGACATTTTCAGCTACCATTTGGGGACTCGTTCTATTAGGAGCGTCAGTATTGCCCTTCCTAGGAGAATGGGCAGTGCCTTTGTCTATTTTTGCCATGTTGTTATTCACTTTTGGTGAAATTTTATGTTTGCCGCTGAACTCAACATCTGCTTTAAATATGAGCCCTCCATCCTTGCGAGGAAATTATATGTCCTATTACTCCATGACATGGGCGGCGATCGTAACCGTAGGGCCGGGTATGGGACTGATGATTGTTGACTGGATCGGATACGACTGGCTTTGGATTATTCTGGCATTTTTAATGACCCTTTCCATCATTATGCATTTGAAACTTCGCTGGTGAATGCAATGAAGCCCCCTATATTTTGGAGAACTGCCAAGATTTTTTGATATTCACCACTTGATTCAAAAAAACATCAGCAGGGATAAATGGAGGAAGCCTTATTCAAAATCAGGGAAAACGGCAAATTCGGGTTCATCAATACTAAGGGGGAGGTGGTCATTGAACCACAGTATATCAATGCAGAAGAATTCTACAACGGTTTTTCAAGGGTATTGCTCAATAACAAACCTGTCCATCTCGATTCCTTAGGACGGCTGTTAATGAAGTATGTCTTCAACTACGCCGGCCTCTTTGAAGAGAAGCTGGCTCGTGTACAAAGGGTCAGGAAGTGGGGCTTTATTAATACCAGAGGCAACCTCCATATAGAAACCCAATTTCAAGATGCAGATGACTTTAGCGAAGGGAAAGCCGCTGTCAAGGAAGATGGATACTGGGGCTATATCGACAAGGACGGTACACCTGTCATTTCTCTAGATTTTCATGAAGCCGGTTCTTTCAAAAACGGACTCGCTCCTGCCGCTGCGGAAGAAAACCTCTGGGGAATTATTGACGATGAAGGCGATTGGGTCTTTGAACCGTCCCTAGAACGCATTTATTCCTTTCAAGAAAATATCGCCGTCTACACCTCCGGTGAAAACTGGGGATTATTAGATATCGACGGAGACATTTTGACAGACCCCCAATTCGAGTTCATTGACGGACACAACGAAGGTCGTTTCTATGATGGTCTTGCGATTATTATCCAAGATGAAAAATATGGTGTTTTAGATACTTCAGGCGAAATAATCGTCGCTCCAAAATTGGATTTTATCGCAGATTACTCTGAAGGGAGAGCCTTGGTTGAACACAAAGGAAAATTCGGCTTTATCAATCGAAACGGTCAAGTGGCCGTGCCTCCTACTTATATTGATGCAGGGGGATTTTCAGAAGGATTAGCTCCTGTTTGTATCAAGGGAAAATGGGGTTTCATCAACAATCGAAATGAAATGGTCATTGACGCGAAATTCGATATCGTGGAATCATTCAAAAACGGATTGGCGAAAGCCGTCTTGAATAAACAATGGCAATATATCGACTGGCATGGTAAAGCCGTCTGGAAAGAATCATAACCCAACAACTCAATGGTATGGCAAAAAAAGCTGAACTAGACGAAATTGACCACAAGATTTTATCCATCCTTATGGAGAATTCTGATACGCCCTATACGGAAATAGCCAAAAGGATTCATGTGTCCAGTGGTACCGTCCATGTCAGAATGGGGAAACTCAAGGAAATGGGAATTGTGAACGGTGCGAATCTCAAGGTCAGCTACAAAAATATGGGATATGACATTTGTGCATTCCTAGGAGTCTATCTCGACAAAAGCTCCTTGTACGAAGAAGTCGCCGCCCAACTCGAAGACATCCCTGAAATTGTAGGGGCACATTATACGACGGGGCTCTACAATATTTTTGTCAAAATAATTTGTAAAGACACGGATCATCTCAGGGAAGTCCTTCAAGATAAATTTCAAAAAATCAGGGGAATCCAAAGAACGGAAACCTTTATTTCCTTAGAAGAAAGCATCAATCGGCCTATTAGGCTATTGAAAGAAGATTAGACCCTAGTATGCCGCATAAAATCATAGTTACGGGTGACGGCAGTCAAACCTTGGAATCCGAGACGTTCGGTGTGAATTACCATTCCAGACACGGAGCGGTTTCAGAAACCAAGCATGTTTTTATTGAAATGGGCATGCGATACAAAGCGGTCGTCAACCATCAATTAAACATATTGGAAATCGGACTCGGAACCGGTCTAAATGCTTTTGCGACCTTCTTGGAAACAGAAAAGAGAAACTTGGATATCTCTTATATAGGATTAGAAGCTTTTCCACCAGGAGACGAACTGATACAGCAACTCGATTACCCGGAAGCATTCGGAGCAGAGGATCAAAAGCAAGCCTTCTTGGAAATCCATCAATCGGATTGGGGGAAAACCATAAGGTTGGGCGACGGTTTTTTATTCGAAAAAAGACAGGAAAAATTCGAAGAAGCGGATTTGGAATCCAATCACTTTGATGTCATTTACTATGATGCTTTCGCTCCCACTTCCCAGCCTCATTTATGGGAGGAACCCATACTTCGGAAAATGTTCGACTCCCTTAAAGAAGAAGGGGTATTGGTCACCTATTGTGCCAAGGGTGTTTTTAAAAGAACACTCAAATCCATTGGCTTCTTGGTCGAAAAACTCCCCGGGCCTCCCGGAAAAAGGGAAATGACAAGAGCCACTAAACCCAAAATCGAGTCATAGTTCTCTCGTTTAACCTCCTATTCACCAAAGGCAAGCCACGAATTTCATTTTCTTAATTATCTTGCGGGTTCCAATTCGATTGGGATTGGAACTTAACAAACTCCTAGTTATGAAAATAGCATTGCACTGGCAAATCCTCATCGGGATGGTTCTTGGTATCCTTTTCGGAATATTAATGTCCGGCGGGGAATGGACGAAACAAATCGTTCAGGATTGGGTGGCCCCTTTCGGAAAAATATTCGTCAGCCTTTTAAAGATGATCGCCATTCCATTGATTTTGGTTTCCTTGGTCAAAGGGGTTGCGGATCTTCAAGATATTTCTAAGTTTTCCAAAATCGGAGGGCGAACCATCATCATTTATATTATGACGACGCTCATCGCAATCGTCATCGGTTTGACATTGGTTAACCTTATTAATCCCGGCGGTGGAATTTCGCAAGAAACAATAGATGTTTTAACTGAAAAATACGCCAACTCGTCCGGCGTCACTAAAAAAATAGAAACAGCCGCGAAGGACTCCGGTCCACTTCAATTTCTGGTAGACATCGTTCCTAGCAATATTTTTCAGTCCATGTCGAACAATAAGATGATGTTGCAAGTCATCTTTTTCGCCATCCTTTTCGGAATCGGACTCCTATTGATCGACCCTAAAAAAGCAGCTCCCGTAAAAGCGCTTTTTGACGGACTGAACGACGTCGTTTTAAAAATTGTGGATTTGATTATGCTCATCGCTCCATTTGCGGTATTCGCCCTATTGGCGAACGTAATCGTAACTACAAATGATCCGGCCCTACTCCTCTCCTTGTTATGGTATGCCGGGACAGTCGTACTAGGACTTGTATTAATGGTCGTCGTTTACTTAATCGTCATTAGCCTCTATGTCAAAAGAAATCCTTTTTCATTCTTAGCACAAATTAGCCCTGCTCAATTATTAGCGTTTTCTACCAGTTCAAGTGCAGCCACTCTACCAGTCACGATGGAAAGAGTTACAGAACATGTAGGTGTAGACAAGGAGGTTTCCAGTTTTGTCCTTCCCGTAGGAGCTACCATTAATATGGACGGAACCAGTTTATACCAAGCAGTGGCAGCAGTATTTATCGCAACTGCCCTCAATCATGACTTGACTTTCGGTGATCAATTGACGATAGTCCTAACCGCTTTATTGGCTTCCATCGGATCAGCGGCCGTACCGGGAGCAGGAATGGTCATGCTCGTCATCGTGCTTGAATCCGTAGGCTTCCCTGCCGACAAACTGGCCATCGGTTTGGCATTAATCTTCGCAGTGGATCGTCCTTTGGATATGTGTCGAACTGTTATAAATGTTACAGGTGACGCTACTGTTGCCACAGTCGTCGGTAAATCCGTAGGAAAGTTAGGTGATCCGCAAGTTCAAAATTGGGATGACCACTATAAAAAATAATGAAATTTTCAATGGGTGTTCTCAAGGAGCATATCCAATTTTAATTGATTACATCCAAGAACAAATAAAACAACAATATGTCTGATATTCTAGGAATCGGTTCTCGGGTAAAACATCCTGCATATGGAGACGGAGTCGTCGTTAAGGTGGATGTAGCCGCTTACAAAGTTGCCTTTACACTTTATGGTTTAAAGGACGTTGGAAAAACCTACAATCAATGGGAAGTCATCGAAAAAATCGACCCTCAAGGTGCCGTCACTTTTAGTGATGCAGAACGGTCATTGATAAAAATCCTTAGGACATTCAATGGCTTGGAGGATAAAATCGAAATCGGTTCGCGATGGGAAGGTGGTACCATGATTTTAAAACCCAAAGACGAAGACCTAAAACCCAAGGAAATCCCATTGGATACTTTCTTTCACAAAATCGTTATGGTCCGTGATCGACTAAGAGTTATGGAACAACGAATCAATAGTGACAAAGACTTAAGCGCAGACGCAAAAGTGAACTTGCAACAATACATCACTCGCATTTATGGCAGTCTCACCACATTCAATATCTTGTTTAAAAACAAGGAAGACAGTTTCAAGGGAGAAGGTGGCAAATAATCAATCAACAAAAGGAATAATGAGGATCAACAAAATCTCTAAATGGGCGTGTTTTACCGCCTGTCTAATTTTCATTATGAATATCCATTCTTGTATAGAAGTTCCGGATCAATACAAAGGTCCCGTTCCCGGGAAATGGCGGGCAGTACTCAAATTGGACAATGTTCCTAATCGACCGGTCAATACTTCAGCAAAACCGGAAGACAATCCGGAATTTGTATTTGAGGAAGTCACTCAAGGAGAACTGCCCTTCAATTTCGAGGTTGTTTATGAAAATGACAAGGATATCCATATCAATATTATCAATGGTGAAGAGATAATCAAAGTCCCCAAAGAACACATCGAATATGGATGGACACGAGAAAATGGAGACGATACCATCCGCATTAATTTCCCGCATTATGACTCCTATATCACCGCCGTGTTCGAAGAGGAAGTCATGGAGGGGAAATGGGTTGTAGAAACCAAGGAAGATTATTTCATCCCTTTCGTTGCCAAACATGGTGAAACCCATCGTTTTTCAACACTTCGAAAAGAGCCATTGATTGATGCGGGAGGAGATTGGGCGGTCATGTTCGGGTTGGACTCGGGGTCTCCTTACCCGGCCAAGGGTGAATTCAAGCAAAATGGCAATGATTTTTCAGGTACATTCCTTACGGAAACAGGTGACTTCCGATACTTGGACGGTACGATACAAGATAAT
>JAHDCE010000037.1:11651-14207 GCA_020630045.1 Saprospiraceae bacterium
TTTTGAAGCGAAAATCTTAGAGGACAGTACGCTTATCGGTAGCTTCCGATCAGGAACACATTACCGCACGACTTGGGAAGGCAAACGAGACTCATCCTTCGAATTAGCGGATCCTGACACTTTGACCTATGTTGTGAAGGAAGGTAAAGGAAAACCTTTTTCCTTTTCATTTCCACATCCGGATGGCGGAGAGCTTTCGCTAAATGATAAAAAGTTTGAAGGCAAGGCCAAGATCATTCAAATCCTAGGAACCTGGTGTCCGAATTGTGCAGATGAAACGGAGTTTTTGGCCAATTATTTCCAACGGAATCCGCACAATGACATCGCTATCATCGGACTCGCTTTCGAAAAACACGAATTGGAAGGAAAAGCTTTTTCGGCTATCAACACCTTCAAAAAGCGGTTCGGTATCGATTACGATGTGTTATGGGCAGGAAGCTACAAAAAGAAAGAAGCCGCCAAAAGTCTACCGATGTTGAACGCAGTCATCTCCTATCCGACCATGATATTTTTAAATAAAAAGAATGAAGTCGTAAAAATCCATACCGGATTCAATGGCCCGGCCACCTCGGAATTCAATGAGTTCGTTGAAGAGTTTTCCGAAAACTTAGAATTGATTACCAAGGAGGATTAATCAGATCAGCGAATATGATTCGAGATGATTCCTATGATTTGCTAACAAAACTTGGAATCATCTCGATTTACTTTTCGACTTGCCAACATTCACATAAGAATAATTAGTATATTCGTACCGAATTCAACAAATACGCATCTACCCGATTTTTCATAATAATGCTCAAAATTAAGTGGTTGCCATTTAATTTCAAGTATAGAATAATGTTACCTTGTGTTTGAGGTTACATTATTCTTTTGTTATTGCTAATGAACTCTAAGAAATTATCAATTCAAATAACTTCTTTGGAGATTCAAATACTTCGTAAACTAAACACTTAACGATTCAGGAAATGCAGGCTTATCTTGTTTACTCCCAAGAAAACAAAGACATCGCAGCAACTATTGAGAAAAATCTCTCACGTGCTGACATTCAATTCACTCACGACGACAGGAACTTTAAGGATCGAATGGACGAATATAAGTTGTTGAGCAAACATGCCAACGCTCCCATTGTCCTCCTAATTACAGATAACTTCCTCAAGTCAGAACACTGCATGGAGGATGCTTTGAATTTCCTTCAAAATCCCTCTATTCGTCCTAGAGTATTTCCCATTGTCGCTGATGGAACTCGTAAAATGGTGACCGGTGCCATGCAATCCGTCCCTACACGATTCGAAAGGGTGTCTAATGTCATCCACTATATGAACCATTGGCAGGACATGTACTTGGACATGAGAAAGAAAAAAGCTGACATTCCCGCCAACCAAGAAGACAGCTACAACTCCAAGTTACAATCTGTCAGAACCATTTCATCCGAAATCGGAGAATTTCTCCGAATTCTCAGGAGTATGGATTACCATCATTTTGAAGATTTAACCCAATCAAAATTCCAAGCATTTTTCCGCAAAGCGGGATGGAACAATAAGTTTGACTCCTATAGCCAATTAGAAGCTATCGGCTATACGGCCGCTCCTGTCGAAGTGACAAAACCTGAACCGGAAACAACCCCTGAACCGGTCGTGGACACCTCCACTATTCCGGGGATGAACCTGCTCAATAAAACAAAAGATGAAGTTGTTGAAGCGGTAAAAACCAACGAACCACTTTCTATCAATGAAAGGTTCTCTAATTTCACCAATAAAGTGGATGATGCCACCAATAATTTGAGTGATAAAGTTGAAGACACCAAGACTTCATTGACCGATCGTTTTTCAAATGCGAAAGATGAAGTGACGGATGGAATCAATGAGTTGCTTCCCGGATCGGACGTTAAAGACGAAGTAGAAGAAATCGTAGAAAATAAAATTGAAATCGTTGAGGAAACCACTGATGAAATCAAAGAAGTAGTTATCGACGAAATCGAAATACCCGACTCGGTAGAATTGGAATCAGAAATCGTGGAAAACCTGATTCAAGAAGAAGTAAAGATTGAAGATGATGTCAAGTCTTCAATCCTGGAAGATGCGGAAGACGACGAAGAATCAACCGAAGAGGGTGCTGATTTACTAGCTAAGCTATCTGCTTATCGCAATCGTAAAGATGACGAAGACCCTACCATCAACGACCTCCTAAATCAAACGGTCGAAAAACCCGATGTAGAAGAAGTTCTGGAAAATAATTTAACCCAATTGGATGACCCGATTTTAGAAATCGAAACGCCTGAAATTTCTGATCCGATTGAAGAAATACAAGAATCCGTCCTGGAAGAAATTGAAGAGGTCCAGGAAGAAGTAACTTTGGAAGAAAATGTTCTGGATGAAATCGAAAAGACTCAGGAAGAAATAACTGTAGAAGAGAGCGTTCCAGAAGAAATTGAAGAGGTCCAGGAAGAAGTAACTTTGGAAGAAAGCGTTCAAGAAGAAATCGATGAGGTTTTCTTTGAATCTTCAGAAGAAGAAGAAGAAGAAGAAGAAGAAGAAGAAGAAGAAGAAGAAGAAGAAG
>JAHDCE010000038.1:0-13858 GCA_020630045.1 Saprospiraceae bacterium
AATCGAGATTGGATCATTGTTCGTTTGGCACACAAAGGCATCATAGAAAAAATCGAAGCGGTTTCCATGGCTTCAGATAAGAGCGAAAAAAAAATGGCTCGTAAAGAAGTGCAGAAATCAGTCCAAGGAGTCAAAAAAGAATGGGCGATTCAGATGGCATTCGGCACCAGTCCTTTTGTAGATCGCATGGCCTTGTTCTGGCATGGACATTTTGCTTGTACGGTCAGGCTCGGACATTATGCCACCCAACAAATCAATACACTGAGGAAACATGCTCTAGGAAATTTCAGGGACATGGTGATAGATATCGCCAAAGACGCCGGCATGTTAGACTTCCTCAACAACAAGCAAAATGTCAAATCCAGACCCAATGAAAATTTTGCTCGGGAACTGATGGAATTATTCACTTTGGGTCGTGGAAATTACACGGAAACGGACATCAAAGAAGTTGCCCGAGCTTTCACCGGTTGGAATCACGACGAACTCGGCGAGTTCGTCTTCAAGGAAAAAAGACACGATTTCGGAAAGAAAACCGTCCTAGGAAAGACGGGCAATTTTAGTGGTGAAGACGTGGTTGACATCCTCTTGGAAAAAAAGCAAACTTCAATATTCATCGCTAAAAAAATCTACAGATATTTCGTCAATCCCCAACCGGATGAAAAGTATGTGAACGCCATTGCAGAAAAGCTGTATTCGACGGGTTACAATATCGGTGAGACCATGCGTTTCATCATGTTGTCGGACTGGTTTTACGCCTCCGAAAACATGGGTGTCAAAATCAAGTCTCCCATCGAGCTGGTGACCAATATGATGAAATCATTACGTTTGGATTTCCATCGTCCTGTGGCCGTATTGTTCCTTCAGCGGGCCCTCGGGCAAGTATTGTTCAATCCCCCCAATGTAGCGGGTTGGCCGGGAGACAAAGCATGGATTGACAATGCCACTTTGATGTTGCGACTCAACATGCCCGGATTTTTCCTCATGAATAAAGAAATCGGGGTAAGGGTGAAATCCGAATTCGAAGCGGCACGCCCCAATCAGAAAATCAAACAACTTCAAGCGGACATCAATATCAAAGCCCTAGAAAATGAATTCAAGGATAAATCTAAGGAGGAGGTCATTGCCGGAATAGTAGAGTTGTTCATCCAAACTCCTTTGACCGTCAGTCATGCGACCATTTCCGCTGGTGTGGATGACACCGACCGGGAGAATCGAGTCAGGTATTACCTCAATCGAATCCTGAGTTTACCCGAATACCAAATGTGTTGATCCCCCATCCAAAATTTAGAAGAAAATGAATAGAAGAGATTTCTTAAAACATAGCTCGCTCGCTTCAGGCGCTTTGATGATACCTCAATTCCTAAACGCCAATGCACTGGGAAGCCTTCATCCGAGTCGTTCGGGCAAAGCACTGGTCGTTTTGCAATTGACCGGGGGAAATGACGGACTGAATACCATCATCCCCTTCGAAAATGATATCTATTATGATGCTCGTCCACGATTGTCTATTCCTAAAAAGGAAGTCATAAAAGTCAGTGAGACCCTCGGCTTCCATCCCCAATTCGCCTCTATCCGCGAATTGTTCGAAGATGGAGAAATGACCATCATCAACAACATCGGCTACCCGGATCCGGATCGTTCCCATTTCAGGTCGATGGACATCTGGCAAACAGGAAGTGATGCGGACGTTTACTTGAGTACGGGTTGGCTCGGAAGATACTTGGACAATGAATGTAATAATTGCTCCGGCCATACCGCCTTGGAAATGGATGATACTTTAAGTCTGACATTAAAAGGGGTTTCGCAAACCGGATTCGCGATGAATGATGCAAAAAGGTTGAAAAAAACGGCCGGCAACAGATACCTCAAAGCCATTGCCAGGCATCATCACGACCACGACCATGATGACAATGTCGCCTACTTGTACCGCACGATGATTTCCACACAAGAGTCTGCGGATTATTTGTTCCAAAAATCCAAAGCCCACTCGTCCAAAATCAATTATCCCGATTCCAAATTTGCGGATAGTCTCAAAAAAATCGCGGAACTCATGACCGCTGATGCGGATATCAAAATCTACTATGCGGAACTGGGTGGATTCGATACGCACGCAGGACAAAATACCCGACAACCGAAGTTGCTGCAAACTTATGCAGAAGCTGTCAATGCCTTCGTCAAAGATCTCAAACGGAACGGTCTTTTTGATGATACACTTATCCTTACTTTCTCAGAATTCGGTCGTCGCGTCAAGCAAAACGCTAGCAATGGAACCGATCACGGAAAAGCCAACAACCTATATTTAATGGGAGGTAAATTGAAACAACCGGGCTTCTACAATGAAGGACCCGATCTCAAAAACCTAGACGACGGCGACCTTCAATTTCAAATTGATTTCCGTCGTGTATATGCGGATATCCTCAACAACTGGTTGGAAGCGGATGACAAAAAAATACTAGGAAAAAAATTCGAAACCCTAGGGATTATTTAGAAACAGATTGCTTGGGGTATAACTTGAATCGTACCGGAAACGAAACAGTTGTGTTTATATTTTAAAAATGAATAATGAATCTACTAAGTCTTCTTCCAGTTTCATATTTTTTATATTCAACTGTAGTTCCTTACGGTTTTTCGCGGATGTAATTATCGTGTCTTTAAAAAGAGCGAAATAAGTTGATTTTATCCCTAATTCCCTTAATACCTTTTTCTTTCCTCTTGAATTATGCCGTCCCTGTTCTTTATTGAAGAGGGGTCGAAGATACGGGTTCTCATCTACCAGATTATAGATTTCATACTCATTATATTCAAACATTCTTTTTGTTTTCATCCAACTTAAAAGTAGTCGTTCATTCTGTTCTTTGACATCAATTTTTTGTGGTATGGCAGGTAAAGATTGAATGATTCCGAATTTTGCCGTGGAACCGGCTGCCTGGGACTTTAAGGAAGCACTGGTATTTTTTCCAAAAATCAGGTTGTAGTAGGATACAAGTCCATCACATATTATTTTATCTTGGAATGGTAGCAAAACCGTATTAATCATCAACGGGTAATCTCCTTCTAAAAGATCTCTACTGGACGGACTTATCGCCTTTACTCCATAAGTGTATTTTTCGCCAAGTAGATGAAAAAACTCTTTGGTTTTTCCGACAACATAAAAAACCCCTCTCTCATAATCATTGAAACCAGCAACCAATCCTGCCTCCTCTTTAGAGATTTTCTTTTCATTTTGACTTAGGAAAGCCTTGAAAACATCATCAGATTCATACATGCCTTCCCTCAATTCGCTTTTTTTCGAAACGGGCAGATTTCTAAATTTCTGCATGGTCATATTTTGGGGAATACTGCCATTTCTCTTACCCGAAAACAGAAGTAATTCTGTATATAGATTTATGAAAACATGGAACTCTCTTTCTTCTAAATGCAAACTCATCTGAACTTAATTTATACTTAAAGAATCAAAAAGTCAAATCGATTTCCATATATACAGGACAATGATCGGAATGCACCGCATCTCCTAAATGGTGGGCGTCCTTGATTAAATCCTTCATATTTTCAGTAACGGATTGATAGTCGATACGCCACCCTTTGTTGTTGGCTCGTGCGTTGGCTCGATAAGTCCACCAACTGTACTCTATCTTATCAGTATGGATTTGCCGGAAGGCATCTACAAAGCCACTGTCGAACCATTCCGTCATCCAAGCACGTTCTTCAGGTTTAAAACCCGAACTGTTTTTATTGCTGACCGGATTGTGGATGTCTTTTTCAGTGTGGGCGATGTTGTAATCACCTACCAAAATGATTTTTGAGCGATCTTTTTTCAATTCAGTGACGAAGTCGAAGATGTCCGACAAAAAATCCATTTTAAAATCCTGCCTGACATCACCACTGGTTCCGGAAGGGAAATAACAATTCAAGAGTGTCCAGTCACCGAAATCCGTTCTCAATACTCGCCCTTCTTCATCATACTTTTTGATACCGCAACCTTCCACCACATGATCCGGTGCGGATTTAGATAAAGTCAAGACGCCACTATATCCTTTTTTCTCGGCCGAATGCCAATGGGCATGGTAACCCGCATCAGTCAAAACAGATAAATCCACTTGCTCCTCCAATGCTTTGGTTTCTTGGACACAAACGATATCAAAATCGTTTTCCAAGACCCAATCCGCCCAGCCTTTACGAATGGCCGCACGAATTCCATTGAGGTTATATGTAATGATTTTCATGGCTTGAATTTTAAACTTTCTTCTGGATAATTCGTCAAATATAAGGGGACTGTAGCACAATAATAAACCTTATTGCAGTGTTAATGTAGACGGTTTTATAAAAGGATGAATTATAATTATTCATATCTTTTCGCCGTGGAAACAGAACTCAACCATCATCATGAACACCTATAAACTTATCATACTCGCATTCTTACTGGCCATTTCCGCCGGCTTGGACGCCCAAAACATAACCATCACAGGTCGAGTTTTGGACGCCGACACCAAGGAAGGCATCCCCTTTTGCGATGTTTTTTTTGAAGAAACGAATGTTGGCGTATCCACCGACATGGATGGATATTATATCCTTGAAACCTCCAACTACGGGGACTCCTTGGCAGTATCCGCCCTAGGATACGAAATCGTCAAGAAAAAAATCTCCGATGCGGCTGAACAAGAAATCAATTTTAGTCTAGGAGCAGCCGGCTTCGAACTCGTTGAGGTCATCGTCAGTGCCGGTGAAAATCCGGCCAACGCCATTGTCAGGAACATCGTCAAGAACAAGGAAAATAACCGGGCTGAAAACTTGAATGCCTACCAATGTGAAGCCTATACCAAAGTAGAACTCGACCTCGAAAATTTCGATAAGATAAAAGACCGAAAATTCGCCAAACCGTTTGAATTCATATTTGAAAACGTCGATTCCACAAGCGATGAAAAGCCCTTCCTACCGGCTTATATCATGGAAACCGTATCAGATGTCTACCATGCTAAAGACCTAGGAAAAACAAAAGAAATTTACAAAGCCAGGAGAGTATCCGGTATCGAAAACGCCACGGTCAATGAATTCATCAACAGCATGCATGAGGATTTCAGCGTTTATGACAATTGGGTCAAAATCCTTGACAAACCGTTTGCCAGCCCCTTTTCGGGAATGGGTTTGCATTACTATGAGTACTATATTATGGACAGTACTTATATCGAAGGCCACAAAGCGCATAAATTAAAATTCAAACCCAAGCGCAAACAGGAAAACACCTTCTACGGCACCTTTTGGGTGATTGATTCTACTTTCGCTATCCAGCGTGTCGATATGCGTATGAGTGATGATGTAAACATCAACTTGGTCTCCCGACTCATCGTCTTCCAAGAATTCGGTTACCAAGGAGAAAACAGGTGGTTGCCAAAAAAGCAAAAGGTAGTCATCGACTTCACTCCTACCCGAAAAGAAAAAACAGTCGGAATGATCGGTAGGAAAACCATTTCATTCAAAGACTATCGAATCGACCAAGAGGAAATCGTCGATTATTATCAAACCAAGGAGCAAACAGATATTTTTTCCGAAAAACTGGAAAAAGACGATTCTTTTTGGAATGATGCCCGACATGAAAAACTAAGCGAAAACGAGAAGAAGATTTATCAGATGGTGGACAGTATCCAAAATGTTCCTATCTACAAAACCTATGTCCAAGTCGTACAAACGGTCTTTTCCGGTTATGCGGAATGGGGACCGGTAGAGTTCGGGCCTTACTTTTCGGTTTATAGTTTCGATCATGTCCAAGGGCACAGACTCCGATTCGGAGCCAGAACCAGTCGCAATCTGTCCAAGAAGTTCAGGGTCGGAGGATATGCGGCATACGGATTCAAGGACAAACGATTCAAATACGGAGGAGATGTCAAGTGGCTGGTCAACAAAAGCCCTAGGGTTTTCTTGGAAGCGGCTTATTATGACGACGTCAATTATTCTAGTGAAAGTACGGAAGACTTTGTAACGGCAAATTTACTATCGGGTATTTATAGACGTCCGATTTATCTCAAACTATTGCATACACAAGAAGGTAAAGTCGCCGTCGAAAAATACTGGAAAAAAGGTTGGTCAAATCGTCTGACACTCCTACACAGAAGAATGGACCCTTATGGTTTTACTCATCCAAACGGAGGAGGTTTCAATTACGCTTATTTTCCGAATCCGGAAATCAGCAGTGCTGTAGACACCACCATCGCCACTACGGAAGTCATATTCAAAGTCCGATATGCATTCGGAGAAAAATACCTGGATGGTAGATTCACCCGCACAAGTTTAGGTTCGAAATACCCTATTATCGAGTTGCAATATACCCAAGGAATAAAAGGTCTTTTAAAAAGTCAGTACAACTATCAAAAACTGACGCTCGGAATGCGGCATTACTTTTATATGAATCCGATCGGATGGACATCATATCGTCTGAAAGTGGGCAAAACTTTTGGACAAGTCCCCTACTTGCTAGCAGAAGTCCATCCCGGAAACGAAACCTTCTTTTTTGACCCAGGAGCATTCAACGGAATGAACAAATATGAGTTCGCCAGTGACTTCTACGGATCATTAATGGTAGATCATCACTTTGATGGCTTCATTCTTAATAAAATTCCGGGTATCCGGAAATTGAATTGGAGAACGGTAACTACCTTCAGGGCCGTTTGGGGTTCCATGACCGAACAAAACTACAAGGCCAATCAACCTAACCTATTCGACCTCTCCGGTGATGGAAAAACGACCTACACCGGATTCCGTGTACCGGACAGGGTTCCTTATATGGAAGTCGGTGTCGGCATTGAAAATATATTCAAGCTCGTGCGGGTAGATGCCATGTGGCGACTCAATTATTTGGACAACCCGGACGCCAAAGCTTTCACTTTCAGGGTTGGAGTCGACTTCAACTTTTAATGGAAGAATATACAACTCCCCTTACTTTGTAGCGTAGAACACAACGGATTTCAAATGAAATTCGTTAATTTTGCATTGTTTTTGATTTATAGATCATCCTTGAGGAGGAAATAAAACATAACTAAACCATGCCGGAAGAAACAAATAAGACCAGATATTCCGACGCGGAATTGGAGGAATTCAGAGTATTGATCCAAAAAAAATTGGACAAAGCAGTAGGCGAACTGGACTTCTATAAAGCCCAACTTTCCGACCTTGCCGACAATGAGGACACCAAGTCCCGTGGCTTGGACGACGGAGCGGGCACCATGGAGTCCAATCACCTCAACACGTTAGTCGCAAGACAACAGAAATATATCCAACATTTGGAAAACGCGCTCATTCGTATCCAAAATAAAATATATGGCGTTTGCCGGGAAACCGGAAAATTAATCGCCAAAGAACGCCTCAAAGCAGTGCCGCACGCCACTTTGAGTATCGAAGCCAAAATGAACCGGCGCAAAAAGTAATTCCTAGTACATCATGTACCGGTTTATGACTTCTATGGAATTGGTGTGACAAATTCATTTCAAGTACAAAATCACTTTGTATCTTCGCCCGGATTTTTTCCGTTTCGCCGGTTATTCTACCTAGGAATAACCTCCAAACTCAATATGTGTTGAAAAACAAACGTCTCTTTGTAATCGGTGTTATCGTCTTGGTTCTTCTCCTTGACCAATGGCTCAAAATCTGGGTAAAAACCAACATGTATCTCAATCAAGAATTTTCCTTGTTCTCCTTTATGGGGTACAATGCGGATTGGGCACGGATACACTTCATCGAAAACCCGGGCATGGCTTTCGGACTAGAGCTCGAAGGTAGTTACGGCAAACTCATCCTCAGCTTGTTTCGAATTGTCGCCATCGCATTCTTGAGTTGGTTCATCTACTCCCTTATCAAAAAAGGATATAGCTATGGTGTATTGTTGAGCTTTTCACTCATCTTGGCCGGTGCGGCCGGAAATATAATAGACAGCGCTTTTTACGGGTTGATTTTTTCCGAATCCATCCCCTATTCCAGAGAACTCGCAGAAATGCGTCCCATCGGAGAAGGTTATGCCGGATTCCTACATGGAAAGGTTGTAGACATGCTGTACTTTCCCATGTGGCGATGGCCGGACTGGATGCCGCTCATCGGCGGAAAATTATTTTTCAGCCCGGTCTTCAATATCGCCGACTCCGCCATCACCATCGGTGTGTTTTCCCTCCTGTTGTTCAATAGAGGATTTTTCAAAGGTGACGAAGAGGAAGAAAAACCAAATGAAAATGAAACAAAAGAAGAGGAAATTGTAGAGCAAGTAGAAAACGAAACCACTGAAGAAACTCCCGCTCCCGACGGTGAACTGGACATGGAGCGTCCTCCTAATAACGACCAACAATCGTAATATTTTTTTGAAAACAGGCTGCTTGTAAAAGCAGCCTGTTTTAGTTTTAACATCCATTCCAAGCAGCATTTAATTCATAAACTATCGTTCTATGGATGTAAGTACCTTCCCATAAATAATTAGGGAATATGCTTTTCGGGTATTTTTGCTTTATCCTTCGTACAGTCCTCAACTTGGTAGCTATGGCTACCAGTTTCCGGGCTTCCCTCGACTAAATCAAAAATACCCTTGAAAATCATTATTCAATTACTTTTGTCCAGGTACTTATTCGTTTAGAAATTCAAAATCCCTAATTCCATGAAAAAAAATTGGTTTCTCCTCAGCCTCCTGTTCTCCATTTGTTTGTTTTCATGCATCGATGAAGAAGTGAATGAAGACTGGAGTACAAACGGTATGCGTCCTGTTTATAGCAATGCCGATTGGCGAGTCATCTCGGATTCCGAACCTCAGAATATTCGAGAACTCGGAAAAATATATTACAAAGACGGATTCATATTCGTCAATGAAAGAGGACAGGGAATTCACATTATTGACAACAACGACCCTTTGACACCAACTCCGGTCAGATTTATCAATATCATCGGCAATTATGATATTTCCATTAAAGGAAATTATTTATATGCGGATAATGTAAGTGATATGGTCGTTCTTGATATTTCAAATATCAATGACATCAAAATGGTAAATCGAGTGGAAGATATTTATCCGGCTACTCAGCAACAATTCCCTCAAAATTACAATGGATTTTTTGAATGTGTCGACCCATCAAAAGGAACCGTCATTTATTGGACGAATGACATTCTGAAAAATCCTAAATGCCAAATTTGATTCACACTTCGCCCTTTATCAAACGACGTCCTTATTTCAATACGAACATTCCTAAAACATCAATATGAAAAAGTGGTATATCGCATTACACCTCCTAGCGCTCGCCATCCTATTGGGCATTTCTTCTTGTGCTGACGACATCGGTTTCAGATCTTCGGAAACCGCAGCAGCAGATGGCGGTACAGGTATCGCCGGCTCCTATGCTCGCTTCCTGACTATCGGCGATTATTTATATATCGTGGATATTGACGGGATACAAACCTTCTCCTTGTCCGATCCTTCCCTTCCGGTAAAAATAGATGACCAAACCATCGGAGAACAAATCGAATCCATCTTCCATCACAACGGCAATTTATTCATCGGATCGGGTTCGGGCTTATTCATATATCAAATCCAATCAGATGGAATACCGACCAAGAAATCCGAATACTCGTATGATTTCCCGGTATTGCCTTGTGACCCGGTCGTCGCCAATGACACCTACGCATATGTAACACTACACACAAGGAACGACAGCAGCCCTTGCGGATTATTCGCTACGATTAATGAACTTCGCATTTTTAATATTACGGATATTGAAAATCCTGAATTGTTAGTCACTTATCCCATGTTCAATCCCAAGGGAGTCGGCCTTGACGGAACAACACTTTTTGTATGCGATGACGAAGATGGTTTAAAAATATTTGACGCCGCTGATCCATTCAATTTAATCCAACTACAACATTTCACGGACATACAAGCCTTTGACGTCATCCCTCTAGGAGACCTGGCCTTGGTCGTCGCTCCTGATAATGTTTACCAAATCGATTATTCCGACTTGGCGGACATCAAAGAGCTTTCTCGGATTCCTATCCTTCCTTAAAAACAAATACTCAAATACGCACAGTAATGACAAGTACTTGTCATTACTGTGCGTATTTTGAACTACCCGTTTGATTGATGTAAAAAAACTGAGCACCACTTTTAATAAAATTCAAAGAACAACTTATCGACATGATAGATACTTATTCTGAAAAATTTCTTATCCAGTAGAAATAAAAAAATGCCATTCAAAACCATATTTAAAACAATCGCCTTATCCCTAATCCTCCTCTTCGCTTATTCCAATACGAAAGGGCAAGATTTCGGGGTCAGGGAGAAAAAAACAATCGTGGAAGCCGACACTTTCCGCATACCTAAATATTCGGTAAAACTGTCTTTTCTTTCCGCTTATTCTTATCGGCCGTCCATCGATCTTTCATTCGAACATCGCTTGAAGAATAACCATCGATTGATGCATGAAGTCGGTTTTTTGTTTTTATATGACATCCCTTCAAATGTAAAAAGACATGGAGGTATCAAAATCAGGAATGAATATCGGATTCCGCTCCGCCCCGCTAAGAAAAACTATAACCTCTTCGTCGGGCTTCAACAATACCAAATGCATCGGGTATTCCGTCAAGATGCTTGGTTCAATATGCTTGGAGGGGCTTATCGACAAGAATTCGAATACAAAAAATATATGTTGCACAATGCACTCCTAGGAACATTCGGAGCTTATCGGGTCGGGCCGAAAAAAAGCAGATTCATATTTGAATGGACCATCAGTCTAGGAGCCGAAGTCAGGACGATATTCAATCAAAACGTTCCTGAAGGAGCCGAAATCATTCCGGTTCGTGACCAATTCCTTTTCCAAGCTCCGCAAGATGATGAGCCGGAAGGGTCTTCCATCGTGCCTGCCTTTTTATTTACTTTTAGAATGGGTGGAATTATCAAATAAGCCATAGGCAAAGTCATTTTTCCCCGAATCATACTTCCATTTTCGATATAGAAAAGAAGGTTTTCCGATTTTTCCTTATCTTTCAAAAAGTTTTGAACTTTCAAAACAACATTACGTTTGTAACAACATGGAATTAGAAGAAGGAAAACACAAATTCATACAATCTTGGGGTACATTAGGCTCCCACTGGGGCATTAACCGCACAATGGCGCAAATACATGCCTTGTTGCTCATCTCCAATGGTCCACTCAGTGCCAACGACATAAAAGAAGGCCTCAATATTTCAATGGGTAACACCAATATGAACATCCGCGCCCTCATCGACTGGGGACTCGTATACAAAGAACTAATCCCAGGAGAAAGGAAAGATTTTTATGTTGCGGAAAAAGACATGTGGGAAGTCGTCCGCCGTATCGTCACCCAACGAAAAAAGAAGGAATTGGAACCCCTTACCCGTGTCTTGAACGAACTGCAAAAAGTAGAAGGAGACGACGAGGAAACCCAAGAGTTCAAAAAGGTAGTCAAAGACATTCACTTGTTTTCTGGCAAGGCCAACACCGCCCTAGAAAATTTAGTACGTTCGGACTCCAAGTGGTTTATCGGTACATTTATGAAAATGATCAAATAGCCGACCCGGTACACTGTGTAAAAGACATTTTCAAAAGTCAAAATCACTTATAATCAGTCCAACACATAGACACGCTTCACACGATCGGAAATAGAAGTCAACACCTCATATGGAATGGTTCCCATACATGCGGCCAACTCCTCTATCCTTGGTTCGTCACCGAAAATAACCACCTCGTCACCAACAGTCACTTCGGGTACGTCCGTTATATCAATCATACACATATCCATGCAAATCACACCGATGGTTTTGACTCGATGTCCACGAATCAAGACCTTATATTCCCCATTTCCCGCCAAGCGGGAAAGTCCATCCGCATAACCGATACTGATGGTCGCCGTCCTAGTAGGACGCATCGCCATTCCTTTACGATTGTATCCTACCGACTCCCCCACTCCCAAGGATTTAATTTGCGAAACTACCGCTTTCAATTGCCCGATGGGTTGTAGGGCGGCACGAGTATCCGGGTGGCCTTCTATCCCGTATAATCCGATGCCCAACCGCACCATTTCATATCCATAATCCGAAAAACGGGAAACACCGGAGCTGTTCAATATATGACGCATCGGCTTATAGCCCAACACCTTGGACAACCAAGCGGACATCCGCTCAAAAAACAAGATTTGCCGATGTGAAAAATCGTCATGCTCAGTAGCATCGCTCCCTACCAAATGCGAGAATACTGATTTCACCTCCACCCTTGAAACCAACAACAACATACGAAGCTCTTCCAAATCTTTTTCTTCAAAACCCAAGCGCTTCATCCCCGTATCCAATTTTAAATGAATCGGGGGACCATCTGTCCGTCCACCCAAAAACACCAACCACTGCCTCAACTGCCCCAAAGAATAAATCTCGGGCTCCAAACGATAACGCAACATCGCATCAAAACCAGTCGCTTCGGGATTCAATACCATTATCGGTAAATGGATGCCGGCTTCTCGCAAGACAATGCCTTCATCAATATATGCGACAGCCAAATAATCCACTCCTTCGGATTCTAATAATCTAGCGACTTCGACACTGCCCGCTCCATAAGCGGAGGCCTTGACCATCGCCATGATTTTTATTCCCTCCTCAATCTTTTCACGATATACTGACAAGTTGTTTTTCAAAGCATTCAATCGAACTTCAAACACGGTCCGATGTGCTTGTTGGGCCAAACGTTCAGCGACAACCTCGAATCCAAAATGTCGGGCTCCCTTTATCAAAATCGTCTCATCTTTCAATCCCAGACTCGGCAAAGCTTTTAGTAGTGAATCGGTGTCATCAAACTGATAAAATTCAAAAGCGTTGTCCGATGGTTGTAACATCGCAGCATCTTTTCCCACCATCACTACACGGACAATTTGTTGGTCACGGAACAAATTTCCGACTACCTTATACGTAGATGCTTTATCCGATTCCTTTTGAGGTATATCGGACAAAATCACAGTTCGCCCTCCCAAGGGACTCTGGCGTTCCATAAAGTCCAAAGCGATTTGAAGTGATGTCAAATCAGAATTGTACGTGTCATTAATCAAGGTACAGCCGTTGATTCCTTGCTTCAATTCCAAACGCATGGCAAGTGGACGAAGGCGCTTCATCCGAAGTGCGATTTCTTCATCCGAAATTCCGAACTCTAATAAAACCAACCAACAGTGAATCGCATTTTCCAAATAAGCCCCATCGGAAAACGGCAATGCAATACTACATTCCCTATCCTTGTACACACCGCTTATAGTGGTTCCGCCTTCCGGCGAATAGGTATATGGATGTATTTGAAAAACACCTCTTCCACCTTGGCGGGACCAAGCGATTTTTTCACAAGAATTTCCTTGGATTTCTTCTTCTACCAATTCATAATCCGAACAATAAAACACCTTTTCACAGTCTCGAAATAGCAAAAGTTTTTCCCTAACTTTTTCTCTTCGATTTGTAAAACCGGCATCATGGGCAAACCCTACATTCGTGAATATTCCGATATCCGGTTGTATGACATGACGCAAGGCTTCCATTTCTCCCTTCCGGGAAATACCCGCTTCGAATATACCCAATGTATCTCCTTGGGTGAACTCCCAGACCGATAAGGGTACGCCAATTTGAGAATTATAACTTTGTGGACTACGGACGATTCGCTCATCATCCACCAACAATAAATTCAACCATTCTTTGATAACTGTTTTCCCGTTACTTCCCGTTATCCCTATGACCTGAACTTCGAATCTTTCCCTATACTTGGCGACCACTGCTTGTAGAGCGGTAACCGTATTTTCTACTAAAATAATATTCGCTCCTTCTATCTCCGACACTTCCTTTTCCACCAAAAAATGAC
>JAHDCE010000038.1:13868-14129 GCA_020630045.1 Saprospiraceae bacterium
CCTCCTTGTACAACTCTTGGATATAAGCATGACCGTCATGCCGTTCACCGGCAATGGCCAGGAACATGGTTCCTTCTACCTCTCCTAGCCTCCGACTGTCAAACAATAGATGCCTAACATTTGATTCCGGCAAATAATTACCGATGGGACGCCCTCCGGACCACTCCAAAAACTGACGGAAATTAATCATAGTGTAAAGATAAAATTCAACACCATTTTTAGCTTTCCCATCTGATTTATTCCTATTTTTGAGAGGTGAAC
>JAHDCE010000039.1:0-839 GCA_020630045.1 Saprospiraceae bacterium
ATAATTCGATTTGTCCTTGAATACATCGGTGGCGAAATCTTCTTTTTCTCCTAGGCGGATTTTTCTAAATATTTTCAATCCGTCACTTTCATTATTGAAATAAAGTTGAATGAATTTTTCTTTATCTTCTATATTGTCGTATTGGGATAAGGCATGGTAAAACCGTTTGATGTCTTCGGTGATTACTTTTGCATCTTTAGGGTCGTCGGATGCGTTTCTTTTTATTTTTTGTTGGCGAATAAGCCCACAAGAAGAAGTGACTATAAATAATGTAATTAAAATATATGATAGGTGTTTCATGTAAAATTGGATTTACTTTTTTTCCTTGTATTTCTCAATAGCGAGGTTGAGGACTTCAGTCGCTTTTTCTTTTCCTGAAATATTTTCAATTTTCATTTTTCCAGGGCCTTTGTAGTTCTCGAGCCAAATGGATAATATTTCAATAACGCCGCCGAATTTTTCTTTTAATTCGTCAATGTCATTGACTTCATAAAAGGGAGAGCCTTCCATGACGGCAATAAGTTTGTCGTCTTTTTCGCCTCGGTCAATCGCATGCAATATTCCAATAAGTTTGCAAGGAATAACAACGCCACGTTCAGTCGAAGCGCCTAGGGCAATGATGTCCAAAGGATCCCCGTCTCCACCGATTTCTTTTGCATATAATGTTTGAGGAATCATTCCGTAATTTCCGGGATAACCTAAGTATTGTACAACTCGTGGTTTTCCATTGACGAAAGGATGTCTCATGTTGCCATCGTTTTTATCCACCTCCCATTTTTCCAAAGTTCCGGTCGGTATTTCGACCACTACATTTACATTACCATTTTCCGTAAGGGGAG
>JAHDCE010000039.1:849-14120 GCA_020630045.1 Saprospiraceae bacterium
GGAGCATAGTCTTTCAAGAAATTTTTTTCACCGATCAACAAATAAGGATCCTTGTTTTCAGTTGACTCCTTGTTTGTTTTCCGGTTGTTTTTTTCTTCATGTTCTCCACATCCAAAAAATATTAATAAAGAAAATAAAAACAATAGTAATTTAACTGGATTGGTCATGTCAATAGTTTTTTGTAAACGGATAAGAATTGTTCTTTATATTGCGATAAGGAATATTTTTTTACAGCGGTTTTTCTAGCGGATGTTCCAGTGTCCGGCCGATTTCGAATCACTTCCGACATTATGTTTTTTAACGCTATCGGATCGGAAGGAGGTATAATGAAACCCGTTTTTCCATCTTCGATTTGTTCGGGTACACCCGCTACTCGGGTGGCGATAATTGTTTTTTCCAAAAACATCGCCTCCAAGATAATAGTGGGGAAACTTTCGCTGCTGGCTATTTCCATTGTTTCTCCGTCGATGTCTAGGCGCTCTTTATCCACTGATATCATTAATGCGGCATCGCAAATATTCAAATAGTCGTGAGGTTGGTTTTTCCATCCCAAAAAAGAGATATGGGATTCCACCTTTTTTTTATTCACCAATTGGTTCAAGTATTTTGCATACGATTCGAACTCCTTCGGAACGCCGCCACACGCAATAATATGACACTTGGAACGCTCATCTTCATCCAACAAGGCAATGGCTTCAATGAGATGGTGGTAGCCCTTAAATGGCGCAATGGTGGAAAATATTCCGAATACGACTTTACCTTGTAGTGAATAATAATTTACCGGATCTTCTTGAGGAAGTGGCCGGGGGGCGGGTTCCGCTATGGCGGGATAAATCACTTTTGATTTGGTCTTGGCCTTTTCCGAAAGTTGGCGTTCTACCGATTGACTCGTCGGACATATACGTTGTGGAATTTTCTCAAACAAAGACCAGAAATTCGGCCCGATGGCATTTTGCGAATGCAATTGGGCAACCATCGGAATTCCCGTCCATTTTTTAGCACCTCCTAGAAGAATGACGGATCTCGGGTCGTTGGCATGTATCAATCTGATGTTTTCCTTGCGGATGAGTCGAATCACTTTCAATGTAAATGCCGGATAGTCCCGAATGGCTAGCGTCATTTTTTTCCACCAAGGAAAATGGAGGATCTGTTTTCCGAAAGTATTCAACCCCTTTCCGGGAAGGAGAATATGTACCTGCTGCCCGGCTTCACGAAGTTTTTCGGAAACGATGCCTTCCTGGGTCAGCAAGAAATGCGGGCGATAGTCGTCCGGCAGTATTTTAACCAGTGAAAGCAGTTGAATTTGTGAGCCGGCCCACACATGAGGGTAGCCAATCACAAAAAGGATGTTTACTTTCGTAGTCTGATGCGAACTTTCGTACATATCATTTCAAGTTCCGGAACCGGTGGCGCGCAAGCGGTCTTATGTTCCATCTTGCGGCGTACAGATAAGCAAAGGTACTCAACCATTGTCATTTGTGCCAAGGACGGCGAGTATGTCCCCGAATTTGAAAAATGGGCGGGCAAATGCCATTGCATCGACTTCGAAGTTTCCATTCCTGCTTTGTGTCAAAACATTCGGCGGATTTTGAAAGCGGAACAAGCAGATATCGTATTCAACCATTTGTGGAAGGCTTGTTTTGTCGGTGCCTTGGCGGCAAGGGGAATAGCCACAAGCACATTTAATAATTTGCATGGAGAACTGGCGACCGGAACGGATCCGGCCAAACTGAAAATCGCATTGTTTCGACAACTGTATCGTTGGGTTTCTTTCCTAGGGGCGGAAAGTATCGCCGTATCTCATTACAACAAACGGGAATTGGTCAAATATGGTGTCAAGGCAACCAAAGTCCGCGTGGTATACAATGGTGTGGAGTCCGATCGATTTGTTTGCCCGATTAGGGAAAGGGTAGGGCGTCCCTTTCGGGTCATCAGTACGGGGCGGCTACATTGGCAAAAAGGATATGATATACTGTTGGACGCCGCTAAATTATTACCGAACGATATTCAAATATCCATTGCAGGAACGGGAGATTTGAATGGACATCTTCAAAAACGAGTGAAAGATGAACGAATCGAAAATGTGTCGTTTTTGGGTTTTCAATCGGATGTCGCCAGATTATTGACCGAGGCGGATTTGTTTGTGTTGTCGTCTTATTGGGAAGGGTTGAGTATTTCCATCATTGAGGCGATGGCGATGGGCTTGCCGGTGGTCGCCACGGATGTTGGGGGAAATCGCGAATTGATTGATGATGGCCGGGGAGGTTATATCGTTCCTTCCGGAAATGCGGAGGCATTGGCCGAGTCGATTTTAAACATATATGAAAGTGGAATGAGTACATTGCAAATGGGCAGTTATAATCGATTGAAATTTGAAAAAGAATTGACGATGAAGGCGATGATGAATAGTGTGTATGGAGGCTACTTTCAATAGCTCAATTGAATTTATGAATCACGATAAAAAAACATATTTGTTCATTGGCGGCGCTCCCAAATCGGGGACGACTTCCTTGTTCGATGACTTGGCCGGACACCCTCGGATTATTGGTGCTGAACCCAAGGAGACTTTTTATTTTATGAATTCGGATTATTCATTTTTAAATGCAAAAAATAATTTTCACAAATCCAGATGGAAGGGCTTCGATTCTTTTTTCCCTTCCGAGAAATATGAAGTATACTTGGAAGGAACAACCCATCTGTTATTCCAATATCAAATGATTCCGATTTTGCTGGAAAAGGAGCATGTAAAGTTAATATTCGTATTGAGAAATCCGGTTGAAAGAATTCGGTCGGCATTTGAATATACAAAAAATAACCTAGGAGGTGTAAAGGGACATGTTGGGTTTTCAGAATACGTGGATGCGCTTTTAGAGAATGATAAAAGAGCGATTAAAAATATGATGTACGCAGATGCGAATGCTTTTGGATTACAAAATGAATTGTGGTTCAGTACTTATCATTTGCATTTGGAAAAATGGTGTTCTTTAGTTCCGAATCATCAAATTAAAATCTTTTCGTTTGAACAATATACGAGTAATCGAAAAGGGGTGGTTGGTGAAATTTTGAATTGGTTGAATGTTATTGATAATGAACGAATTGTCCTAGGTGATGAAGTTTCGAATTCGACCTATAAAATCAAACGGTACGGACTGCATCGATTAAGTTTGAAATTGTCTCGTATATTTCCTGAAGGAGCTTTGAAGGAATATTTGAAAAGACAATATTTGAATCGGCAAACACATTCGCCGGAAGGCGAAAAGCAAGAGGATGATGAGGCTTCAATGAGAAAGTTGAGTGCTTATTTTGAAGAGCCTAATGTGAAATTAAAAAAATATATGGATCACGATTGGTGATGATTTTTTCCTAGGATTGATAACCTGTTTTTTGCAATACTAACTTCCCATCCAGGAAGTAATACTGCGTGTCATTTTTTCGCCTATGATCGCAGGGCCCAGAAGTCGAGGTAAACGTTTGGTTCTGTGATTGACGGGGAAAGACATTTGTGCTTTGAAATATGTTTGTATCGCTTGCCATTTTTGACCTTTTGTTTTTTTGATGCATAAGAACCATACATCGTTAAAGACATGGTCGAGGGTTGCAGTTTCGTATATTTTCAGTCCTTTTAATTCAATATAAAGTCGGTTCAGCCATCTTTTGATGTGCTCCAATTCGGAAATGTGAATCGGGTCTAAATAGCTATCCGAAATCAATAAATGAATGTCGAGATCTTGTTCCTCGAATTCAATGCCTATTCGTTTGAATTGGAGTCTACATATTTCTTTTACTTCTTCGAGTTGCAGGTCTTTTTTGCGACGTGAAATTTTCTGATTGTGAATTCGGTAACTCAATAATGGCTCATTTAAAATGGCGATAGGATGCTTTTCCATAAGTCTCGTCCAAAGTTCATAATCTTCCGTTGTGAAAAAGTGACCGTCATACTTCAACCCTTTAAGCACCGATGCACGCATCATGGCAGTGGGATGTATGAAGGGACAATTGAAAAATCTATAAATGTTGAGATAATCATATGGTCGGTCGATGCCGAATGACAACCAAGAGGCCGGATTATCACCATACATCAGTTTGGCCTTTGAAGCGACGAGTCCGATTTCGGGATGTTTTGTCAGAAAATGGTATTGTTTTTCCAGTCGGTCTTCCCGGGCGATGTCATCACTATGCATGATGGCAATGTATTCGCCTTTCGCCAATTGGGCGGCTTGATTGTAACGGTATGACTGCCCTCGATTGGTTCCATCCGACACCAACTTGATACGGTCATCGTCATATTGTCGGACGATTTCCAATCCGTCGTCAGTCGATCCGTCATCCATGATCAGTAACTCCCAATCAGAGAAAGTTTGCCTTAAGATACTCTCTAAAGCCAAAGACAAATGAGCCGCTGAGTTGTATAGCGGCATAATAATGCTAATGCTTGGGTATGTTTGCATACCGTCAAGTTTTCATTGGTTTTGGTTTGTAAGGTAAGGTATTACAAAGATAATCTTTTCTTATTTCGACTACATGACAATTAACATTCGTTGGGTAAAAATAAGTGTCGATTAGACAGGGTGGGGCTTTGATTATGGCCTATGATGGATGATCTTTTTTTCTAACAAAATATTTACAGGTTGTCCTCGGTTGTGAAATCTGTCTGTTTGGACGGAATGGTTACTTTTGTTGAAGTACTTACTACTCCTTGTTTCCGATAATTGAATATCTTCGGAATCAATAAACAAGATAAAAGTGTCCGGGAAGTATTTCCAACAATTAGATGGATTAAGATGTATTGCTGTTACATTGGTATTGTTCCAGCATTGGATGGCGAAATCCTACTGGGCCTCAATGGTGGGATTGGGACAAGTGGGCGTGAATCTGTTTTTTGTCATCAGCGGTTTTTTAATCACTCGCATCCTCTTGGGGAGTAAGGAAAAACAAGCATTGGGAGAACGAACCATAGGCATGTCGATGAAGACATTTTATGGACGTCGATTCCTTCGGATTTTCCCCGTCTATTATTTTGTTTTATTGATGACATTCATTCCCTTTCCGGGAATCATCAGGGAGTCATTGCCTTGGAACGCTACATTTACGACCAATATCCTCATCATGTTGAAAGGGGATTGGGTGGGGGCTGTTTCCCATTACTGGTCCTTGGCAGTAGAGGAGCAATTTTACCTCTTCATGCCTTTGTTGTTATTTTTAATTCCTAGGGGCAAGATACTCCGGGTATTATATGGAATGTTGGCAATCGGTTTGCTTTCGCGGATTGTCATGTGGTTTATGGGGTATCCGTTTCCTGTAATTTATGTAGCCACTCCTTGTTGTTTAGATATTTTGGGCGCCGGCGGCATTTTGGCCTATTATTACGAGTATCGCCGTGAATGGTTGTTGCGGGTATCGGGACGTTACCATCGTGAAATGTGGTGGTTGGGCGTATTAAGTTTACTGTCTTTTTTGAGTATTGAAATATTCGGTCTTCAAAACTTCATTCATGTTGTACTGAGTCGGACAATCCTATCTTTGTTTTTCTTTCTTTTGGTCTGCAAAACCATATTCGAATGGTCGGGTAAATGGGGGCGGTTCTTGGAGCATCCTTTTATTGTTTATTTAGGTAAGACCAGTTACTCGGCCTATTTGCTGCACAATTTCGTACCCAAATTATTGTTTTGGGCTCCCTTGCCGGAAAATGTATTTGCTCGTTTTATGATTTATTGGGTGGTGTTACTCATCTTATCCACCATAACTTGGAAATTAATCGAACTGCCCGTACTTCGGTTTAAAAAACATCTTTCGTATTAGCGATTCTATTTTTCATGTCCCTTATCTTTTTCCTAGCTTCAAAATATTCCTTTTTGTATTTTGACATGGCCAGTGTTTTGTGTTTAAAACGTAGGAGTAAGAGCTTGTGGAATGCCGTGTTTTTTATGATAGAATTCAAGTGGACAAGAGGTAACTTTAAGTATCGTTTAAAGACTCGGTTATTGTACCATTCATCCGTATTCGGAAGCCCTTCTAGTTCATGGATAAACGCTTCGGAAATCAAATTGGCGTAACCGCTTTCAGCACGAACTTTGACGTAATCCCAATCCAGTCTTTCTTTAGGGATAAAGTGTCGGAATTTTAATCTTTCATCGAACAATATGGGTTGGTTGAAAAGTGATAAAAACAACATTAATTCCACATCACCGCCGAATAAATTTTCCTGACCTTTTCTATCCGTTAATGTGAACCGGAATCCTTGCTCGAATAACTGTTTGATATATTTGTTTCTGATACACATTCCTGCACCATAAATGTATTCATGAGGCATTCGTAAAGCTCGGCCGGATTCAATGGTTTTACCGGTTGCATAATAGAAGGCGACTTCTTCGAACCAATTGGGAGCTGTGGTTTCGGGTTGTGGTGTTCCCCAGCCACCTAGAGCGGCGAATGTTGGGTTTTTATTATTGATTTCTAGTATGTTGTACAGGTAGTCGGGTGCGAGCCAATTGTCATCATCACACATCAGTATTAAAGAATATCGAGCTGCTTCGAATCCTGTTTTCCTAGCAGATGACAATCCTGGCGTATCTTCTTTTCTGATGATTAAGGGAAAAGGGTTTCCTAGCTTTTTCCATTCCATTTGGGCAATATCAACGGTATGGTCCGTGCAACAATTGTCTATAATGATTAACTCAATATGATCTGAATGAATGTATTTTTGTGCTGCTAAATGTCCTAGTGTAGCAGGGAGTCGTTTCGCACTGTTGTAGCAACAAATGACAATGGATATGCCTGTTGGGAAATCCATCATTCTGACATGAATTTTAAATTGAATCCGAAAGTGGTTTCTCCGAGATCTAAAATATAAAAATCATGTTTTTTTAAAATTTGTTTGATGATATTAGGGGCAATAATTTCCGGATGAATTTCAATAGCGATAATCATGGTTTTATTCAAATATGAAAAATCATTTTCGGGTTCAAAAATGTATTTTTCGGCTCCCTCTATATCCATTTTTAATATTGAAATAACAGGAATGTCGTTTTCTTGGATAATATCATTTAAAGTTATGCTTTCTATTTCTTTTTCAGAAGAGACTTGATTGTTCATTTGAGGCAATGTTTGTCTCGACCATTCTTTTCCATCTCTAAAGTTGTCATCTAGGAAAACATTGTCATTGTTTTTCCATAATGCTTTGGGATATATTTTCTTTTTAAAATTAGGTGAAGACAAATTTTCTTCTAGTAATATTAAATTCGAATTGTCCGGCTCAATACAATAGTAAGTCGCTTCCGGGAAATGTTCATGTAGGAATAAAGTAGTGAGTCCGATATTGCTACCAGCATCTATGATGTGAGAAGCTTTTAACCCATTGTTGTAGAAAAAGTCGGGCAGGGAGGCATATTCTTTTTCAATAAAAACTTGCAGGAAAACTTTGATGTCACTACTGTTTTTCCTGAGTTTACATTTGATGTTTCCTTTTTGCAAAATGAAATAATCTGAAATTCCCGAGTCGATGGACCAACCCCTCTTTTCGATGATTTCAAGAAGCACAGCCTCTTTAGCGGTTTCCGGATGGGTTCGCCAAAGAATTTTCTGTTTGATTCTATGCCACAATGACGACTTACCCATCATTGTTTTTTTTCTTGGGAGAATGGGTCATTTCTTCAAGTTGGGAAGGAGCCACCAAATGTCCATGTTCGATAAAGTGAGGCATGGTTCTACCGATAACCGGCGAGTCTAATATTTCGAATGAAAGGATATCTTCTGCCAAATCATATGTTTCATTGTAGGAAGGGCCGATCCAAGCGGTAACGAAATAACGCATCGGGATAAGGCCGTCCAGACGAATACGACACGAAATTTGAGTAGACTGGTTTTGTTTAATAGGGATGTAGGGTGTTTCCTTGGGTGCTGCCTGTAATATGCAAACTTGATTTTCGCTTTTAATATCAAATGCCAAGAAACCATCCGGTAAATCTTGTTGAGAAACGATTTCGCAAGAAATGACAAGTTCGTGATTAGGCTGTTTGCCTTCTAGGCGAATAGTCGCTCCCTCTATGCTGACAATTTTATCAATTCCTTGTTGATTACTCCAAGCTGTGGAATTGAATCCTGCGAGGTATTTTTCTTTGACATCGGCGGTTTTCCCTTCGTAAACTAATTTTCCCTTTTCTAGTAAAATGCTATTTGGGCAGAGACGTTCCACTGCTCCTAAATCATGACTGACGAAAATGATGGTGCGGCCGCTTTGACTGATGTCTTTCATTTTTCCTAGGCACTTTTTTTGAAACTCGGCGTCACCGACAGCCAAGACTTCATCTATCAATAGAATTTCAGGTTCTAGATGAGCAGCTACTGCAAAGGCCAGCCGAAGTCGCATTCCGCTCGAATAATGTTTGAGGGGAGTACCGAGGAAAGGTTCGATGCCACTGAATGAAATGATTTCATCTCGTTTTGATAAAATTTCCGCTCGTTTCATCCCTAGGATAGAACCGTTGAGAAATATGTTTTCCATACCGGTCAACTCAGGGTGGAATCCGGTTCCTACTTCAAGTAAACTGGCGACTCGTCCACGCATAACCACTTCCCCCGAAGTCGGATATGTGATTTTAGAAAGTATTTTTAACAGGGTTGATTTACCGGCTCCGTTTTTTCCGATGATGCCCAATCGTTCCCCTTTTTCTACTTGAAAAGAAACATCATCCAAGGCTAGGAAAGTCTGTTTTTTTGACCTGAAAGATAGGGCTTGGGAAATGGATTCGCGAAAACTGAGGTAACCTGCGTTTCCTCCTATTTTAAATGCTTTGCTGATATGTTTGACTTCTATGATAGATTTCATCTAAAAATAAGCTTATGCCAAATCCGCGAAATGAGCTTCCGTTTTTTTAAAGTAAATCAAACCGATAATGAATAATATAAACGCTGCACCTGCGCTTATTCCGATAAGGGAATAATCAGGAGGAATGTTACTGAATGTACTTCTAGCCAATGTCAATGCTCCGGTCAAAGGATTGATGGCTAATATGTATTTCATCCAACCATTCTCCGAAAGGATAGAAACAGGATAAATGACCGGACTCACAAAGAAAAGGAATTGAGTGAAAAAGGGGATGATGTATCTAAAATCCCGGTATTTAACATTAAGGGCAGAAAGTAAAAAGCCCCAGCCAAGTGTCGTCAATAATGTTAAAAGAATCGCTATGCCATAAAATGGAATAAATTTCCAAGAAAAATTTATCGCCCCGATATAAGAATAATAAGTCATTAATCCGACAAAAACCACGATTCCCATAAAAAAATCAAAAAGGGAAGATAGTACGGCGGATGTAGGAATGATAAGTCGAGGGAAATATATTTTTTTAATAATATTAGCATTGTCTACCATGCTTGCCGCCGATCCTGATAGTCCGCCATTAAATAGATTCCATAATAATAGTCCGCTGAAATAAAAAATCGGAGCGGGTATGTTATCTGTGGATATTCTGAGTATATTGGAGAAAAATAAGGAAAAAATACCCATTAAAACCAAGGGCTGAAGGATTGCCCAGACGAATCCCAATAAGGTTTGTTTATATTTAACCTTGATATCTCTCCAAGTGAAAAATAGGAACAATTCCCTAAATCTCCAGAGTTCCTTAAATTCCAAATGATGGAATTTGGCAGGCTTTATGATATGTGTATGGTGGTGGTCCATGAAATTAAATTTCGGATTACTTCCCTCATTATATATTTTTACAAGGGTTAATGTGACATGGATTTGCAACGAAATTTATCTGTGTCCGTTCAGAAAGATAATGTACCATTACTAAAACAAGGTCGGAATTATGAAAATGCAAGTTTCTTATGCCACTTTCATTTTTTGTTTGATTTTTTCTATGTCTCTTCAAGCTCAAATGTTGATTGATGGTGAGCTTAGGTTTGGTGACGAATGGATTAATCATTCCCAAAAATATTACAAAATTACCGTTTCTGAAGATGGAGTCTATCGAGTCAGTCAATCTGAACTGGCTGCGGCAGGTGTTTTTTCTGGCGGGGCGGCTCCTGATGGCAATCAGTTCAGGTTGTATTTCCATGGAGAGGAAATCCCGATTTATGTATCAACCGGAGGTGGTTTTGGAGCATCTGATTTCATCGAATTCTATGGAAAAAGGAATAATGGAGATTTAGATGTTCATTTGTACGAAGACGCTTCTTGGCAAGGAAATCCGGAATATAGTCTATAGACCGATGAGTCCACGTATTATTTGACGTGGGAAACTTCTCCGTCTTCTGAAAGATTAGTTTCAACGTTGAATGATTTGGGGGCTGCGGGTACGCCCGTGTCCTCTTGCCGTGTAGAATTGTTGAATGTTTTCAGTGGTTCTGTTAGAAAAGGGCAGACCTATGGTTCCGGAGACTCGTGGCGTTGTGCTTACGACCTCGGAGAAGGTTTTTCGATTTCATACAGGGATGTTCTTGATGTTAACTTTGAAGTTCCCGCCGTTGATGCAAGTGGCACGAACGCGGAGGTGACCGTTTATGGCCAAACGAACGAAGGACCACACCAAGTTGAAGTTTCTCTGAATGGCAATTTGTTGAATACGGACTTGTTTTCAAGCTGGGCCGTAAAAAAATATGATTTGACCACCTCGATGGCAAATGTTGTGGCCGGTACGAATACGCTAAATATTTCTAGTACTATGGATGAAGATGACAACTTCGCCACATCTTATTGTAAGTTAGTGTATTCTAATCCATTTGACTTTGGCGGAGAGGCCAAAATGACCTTTAGGTTGGAAAGTTCAGGAGGGACACGTTATCTAGAAATTGATAACTTCAATCATGGGGGGAACGCTCCTGTTTTATACGATTTGACAAATAAATTAAGGATAGAAACCTCTTTGTCGGGTGGCCAAGTACAAGTAGTGTTGCCTGCCGCTCCGGGCGAAAGACAATTGGTTTTGGTCAGTGCAGGAAGTGTTAAGTCAATTGCTTCAATTGCTTCAAGGCAAATGGTTGATTATGGTTTTGATACGGGTTCTCCGAATTACATTATCCTGACCCATCCATCACTATTCGATGACGGATCCGGAAACAATAGGGTTCAAGATTATGCCGATTATCGCTCTACTCCACAAGGAGGGGGATACGATGTAATCATTGTTGATGTAACTCAGGTATACGATCAATTCGGTTACGGAATAGGTCGTTCAGAACTAGCCATCCGTAATTTTTTAAAACGAGCTCATAATGCTTGGAATTCGGATATGCTTTTGCTAATGGGTAAAGGTGTAGAATATGGTCGAATGAGAAATGATCCGGATAAATGGGAAGAGTTTGCTTTATTACCTTCTTTTGGATATCCTACCAGTGATCATTTATTCGTACAAGACCCGGGCTCGGATATTCCGAATATGGCTGTTGGGCGGATTGCTGCGAAAAATCCGAGCCAAATACAATTGTATTTAGATAAGGTAAAAGATTATGAAAATGCCCCAAATCTTTTTTCTTCCTCGATAGAGGATCGGGGTTGGATGAAACGAGTCATGCACTTTGGAGGTGGTGATGAAGATATTCAAACTTTCGTCCGGACGGAAATGAATTATTTGAAGGGAATCCTAGAGGAAAGTACGATGGGAGCTGATGTACAATCTTTCTTCAAAACATCTACTGATGTTATTGAATTGGCTCAAACGGAACAAGTAGTCGAGATGATCAATGGCGGTACTGGAATGATGACTTTCTTCGGCCACTCTGCACCAAATACCTTAGATTTTGATTTGGGTGACCCCAATGAATATGAGAACTATCAAAAGTATCCGTTGTTCTTTGCTATTGGTTGTAGTACCAACCGGATTTTTGAAGTGGAAAGTTCTTTGAGTGAAGACTTTGTATTTATCGAGGACAAAGGAGCTATTGGGTTCTTTGGAGCAGCTTGGATTACTTCGTTAGGCAACCTAGTAGCTTATGCTCGCTATATGTATGATAACCTAGGGAATGAAGATTATGGAAAGCCATTTGGTGAAGTGGTGAAAAATACCATCGTTGATTACTTCAATGATCTGACAACGGATTCTTATTCAGCGGAATTGTTAAGGAACACTTTTGTGTTTCACGGTGATCCGGCTATTCCCGTTTATGCATTTGAAGCGCCGGATTATATTCCTAATCGGGTTGAATCAGAGGTGATTCCTAATATCGTCAATATTCAAGAAGATAGTTTCAAATTCGATTTGACCATTTCGAATCTAGGAAAATATATCCCGGACTCAATGAATGTCATTTTAGAAAATGAATATCCCAGTGGTGATATCGAGTTGTTGGGACAATACAGGGTACCTACTCCTCCATTTAAAGGAGAGTCAGATTATACTTTCGTAGTTCCCGGAAGCGAAGCCTTGGGACTTAATGAAATTATCGTAACCGTAGATTCCGATGATGAAATATTGGAGGAGCCGGCCATGGCCGAATTAAACAATCGAACGAATATCCCCTATTTCGTAGTGGCGAATGATATATTCCCCGTCCATCCATATGAGTTCTCCATTGTCAATCAAGCTCCGTTCAATTTAGTAGCGTCAACGGCTAATTCATTTTCTGAAGAGGTGAAATATTACCTGCAGATAGATACGACAGAACAATTTAATAGCCCGATTTTTGAAGAAACCACGATTACTCAAGTAGGTGGGACAGTAGAATGGACGCCCAATATCGACGCGTTGGATTCCACTGTATATTACTGGAGGGTTAGTATTGATAGCACCATTATTGAAGGCTCTGGTTTTAATTGGCACGGAAGCTCTTTCGTTTACATTGATGATAATCCACTAGGGTGGAATCAATCACATTATTTCCAATATTTGAAAGATGATTTGACAAAAGGGATTTCCTTACCGGAAAATAGAGAATTTTCCTTTACTGAAAGACCCTTGAATTTTAAAGTTGTCAATGGCTCATTTTTCAATATCGGCTGGATTGAAGCGGCTATCTTTAGGGATGGATTTACATATTCGACCTATTGGCCATGTGGTGGTGGGGCCCCGCAAGAAATGCTGATTGTCGGCTCTTATGATCCCAAAACTTTACAAATACGCGAAACTCCCGATGTACATAATTGCTATGGTGCGACCGGGTCTTATTTAACATCATTCATAGACACCCCGGGAGAGCGAGAGCGTGTCGTTGATTATGTAAATGATGTTGTATTGGATGGCGATTATGTTATCGTATATACAGCACAACGTGCATCAAGAGACTATCATGCGGATGAATGGGCGATGGACTCGACAGTATATGGAACAAATCTG
>JAHDCE010000040.1 GCA_020630045.1 Saprospiraceae bacterium
TTCACACTTGGAAAATATACGACTAGCAGTGGATGCCGGATGTCCATGGGTTCAACTGAGGTGTAAAAATATTTCTAAAGCCGAACACCTTGAAATCGCATTGGCCGCCAAGGAAATTTGCAACGGTAAAGCAATATTCATTGTCAATGATAGTATTGAAATAGCCCAAGCGGTAAAAGCGGATGGTGTCCACCTGGGAAAAGAAGACGCTTCCACCCTCATCGCCCGCATGGTCATGGGAGAACATGCCATTATCGGAGGAACCGCCAATACATTGGATGACATTGAAAATTACTATAAAAAAAAGGTCGATTATGTAGGACTCGGCCCTTATACATTTACTCATACCAAACAAAAGCTAAGCCCGATATTAGGTCTCGATGGATACCATAAAATACTCAAGGGCTTATCACCACATGAAAACGAACTTCCCGTCTTTGCCATCGGCGGAATCACACCGGAAGATATTCCCGGATTATTGGACGCGGGAGTATTTGGTATTGCAATAAGCGGATATGTTTCCAAGGCGGAAAATATTGCAGAAGCCATCAAAAAAATAGACACGAAGCTCTGATTTGTTCAAAATAAAAACCATAGCATGAAACATGTAATATTCATTTTATCGGGTCTTCTATTCATGGTCGGATGTTCCTCCAATTGGCAGACATATCAAGTTCCGTCAAATGGCACGATAGACATCCCGTCTTCTGATTACAATACAGAAAGAGCGTACATAAAAAACAAGGGAAAAAATGCGATTGAGGTATCCGTCGTAGATGAAGATACCGGAGAAAAAACCAGCGGATTCGGTCTGGAAAAAAGAGGAAAAGCAGATGTCATTGTCCCTCGAAACAAAGTGGTGAAAGTCAACAATCCGACATCGGAATCTACCACAGTTTCCATTAAAATGAAAACCGAAGTCGCTCAAGCGGTATCAAGTACGGCAAAATATATTAAATTCACTTTAGTGAATGATTCTAATGCTTCCATTCCATTGCTCATCCCTTCGGTGATGAATCCGAATCTGTCGCCGAATTCGAGAAGTGGTGTCAGCTTGAAGGTGGGGCAAAAGATATTATTCCGATCCAAAGGAAAAAAACATATATTATTGGTAGTGGACGATGCCATCCAAAATGGAGATGAAATAGAAGTCAGCGCTTTATTGGAGCAAAGAAAAGCTACCTTGGGATTGAGAAGCTGATTAATTTTAGTGTAATTCATAATATGAAAGCCATTTCACATTAAAAAAAGCTAATTTTTAACAGGCTCTGAATTGAGAATCAGTAAGAATGACAAACAAACTTAGCATTGCGGGCCGAACCTTCGAATCAAGACTATTCACTGGGACGGGCAAATTTTCTTCCAATCAATTAATGGGTAAAGCTATCGCGGCAAGCGGTTCCGAATTGGTCACCGTCGCCCTAAAGCGGGTCGATATAAAAGACAAGGAAGATGACATTTTGAAACACCTCAAAATACCCGGTCTCCATCTTCTTCCGAACACCAGTGGTGTCCGCACCGCCAAGGAAGCGGTATTCGCCGCTCAACTGGCTCGCGAAGCTTTGGAGACGAATTGGCTCAAGCTGGAAATTCATCCCGATCCCAAATATTTGATGCCCGATCCGATAGAAACATTGAAGGCGGCGGAGGAATTGGTGAAACTCGGCTTCGTGGTTCTCCCCTACTGCCATGCCGACCCCGTGCTTTGTAAACGTCTGGAAGAAGTCGGCACGGCTGCGGTCATGCCATTAGGCGCGCCTATCGGGAGCAATAAGGGACTCCGCAGCATCGACTTTTTAGAAATTATCATTGACCAAGCCAAGGTGCCGGTGGTGGTCGATGCCGGCATCGGCGCTCCTTCGGACGCCTCCAAAGCCCTTGAAATCGGAGCTGACGCCGTACTGGTCAACACAGCCATCGCCGTATCAGACGACCCGGTAGCGATGGGTGAAGCGTTTAAGTTGGCAGTAACGGCCGGCCGAATGGCTTTTGAGGCGAAACTAGGCGGCAAAAGTGGACGAGCGCAAGCGAGCAGCCCGCTGACCGCTTTCTTAGATGATTGATACTCCCTTCAACCATTTGCTATATCGGGGCGTTGCTATCTTTGACTCCATGATAAGTACCTGGACAAAAGTAATTGAATAGAACTTGAAATGAATTCGCTGAAGGAATATAAACATATTGAACTGTACTGGAGACGCAGCCCCCATAGTAAAAAGGAATGGTGGCTCATGTTCGATAATGAAAAAGTCCTGATTCTCCGCAAAAAAGGGTGGTTCTTTTTTACCCGATATGAAGCGGAAGGGGCCGCCGGGAGATGGTGGATTCGCAAAAGCGAACAAACCCGTATCCGTTTTCGCGAAGTTACGCTCAAGGGTAAAGTTCAAGATGTTTTGTTCAATAAAAAAATGACGGAAGGAGTCCTCCTGACGGAATGGGAGGAATTCAAAATGATGCGGGAAAACAGAAAAGAATCCGCTTGGTTTTTAGATGGTCGGGAAGTGATGACTTTTGAAAAAAAATCAGGCAGCATGTCCGCCGTTTCATTCACTTACGATGAACTGGAAGAACGTTTTTTGGTCATGTTACTCATCTCGGGGTTCATGGCTGTCAAAGGGGTTTGATTTTAGGAAAAGCCAAGTCTGGTCTCCATTTGATTAAGCCATATCCAATTGATCTAGTTTTCCGAATAATTGATAGTCCGGAAATGTCTGTTTGGCCTCCGAAACCAATTGACGGAAGAGATCATCTTTTCTCAATTGATAAAGGCATAAGGCTTGGTTGTAATAAATGTCCGGCTTGAGCCCGAACAACTGTCTAGAATGTTGGAAATAATTAAAGGCCCTTGCAAAGAACCCTAAATCATACATCATCCCCCCAATTTCATAAGGTAAATCGAATTGTTCGTGAATGTGAAAGTACATCTCCCAAACTTGATCTAAAGTTTGCCCTATCCTATTCCGTTCATTATAGGTAATGGTTTTAGCTGATTGTTTAAACTGTGGAAACAACTTGATAAAAAATGTCGAATCATAACCACTCAATCGAAATAAGGCGATCAATTCATTTGTTTTTAGTCTAGACATATTGAAGTAGGAAAGTTGCTTTAAACTATTGAAATCATCCGGACCGAATTCATTTACAAATTGTTGGTAAGCAAAATTGGTATTGGAATACGATTCGCTATTTTCTAAAAAAAGAAGGCATCCTATCTCCAAGTGAAAATTGGAATATTTCGGAAAAAATGCCTTACCTCCTAATTTTTCACAAAATGCGCTGATTGCATGATAATTCACCCAAATGGAAAAACTTCCATGCGAAATGATTTCCGGCTCTTTCTTATTTTTTAGATTATGGATTTCATGGAAACCTTTATCCATCGTCAATAAAACCAGACCTGCCTTAGACAGAGATTTAAGTTGGTGAATGCACTCCATCGCCTTTTGAGGAAAAAACAAATAGGTATCTAACAATGCCTTATTATAATCTTCTAGTATCTCTTTGAATATCGGCTCCTCAATCAAGGATTTGTCCGTTAAAGAACGATGATACGAAAAATCCATTTTTTCCATCAACTCTTCACGGCTTACCTTGTCAGGATTCAAAGTCGATTCAATGGAAACAGAGCAAGTAAATAGTTTTTCATTTTGAATTTGATACAATTGGGTTGGAATAGAATCGAAAAAATAATTACCGATAACCAATATCGGCTGCTTAAGCATCTGGGGTACAATTCTTTTTTGGGCATTTCTTAAATATAGCTCTTGACTTTTTGAAGCATCAAAATAAGACACGTCCAATACTCCTTGCCGAATATAAGTTTGAAACTGGGGATGCTCTTGAAAAAAGGTTAAGTTCTCTTCTACGATATCACTCAAAATAAAACAATAATCGGGAATCGTTTCTTCCAATGATTCGATCCGATTCTCCAATGCTTTTAGAATATGAAAAGCTAACCTACCGTGTCCGGCGCCCAATTCTACTAGATAAACGGTTTCATGGGTTTTGCCTTGGGAAGACAAATCTTTTAAGAAACCTAAAATCAATTCGGCATATGTTTTCCCCACCATGGCATTACTCGTCATGTGGTGCGGAACGATATCTTCACTCCAAGCACTTATGCCCTTATCCTTGTAAAAATCTTGATTAAAACGCCAAATTAAACTCTCCGAAAAAAGAGTTTCGGCTTCTACTTGAAAGGTATCAACACCCATTGTATTAGCTTTTGATGAAAAAATTTCATTCTTCAACTGTTCAGCTAATACTATAAGATGATCAAACTTATATTGATGGGAATGGTTTCTAAAAAAGAATCCATCTGTAAAAACTAGCAATATTCAAATGTCCGATGTAAGATAAGCTTAATAAAGTTCTTGACCAAAAGAAAATCAAGGGCTAGAGTTATGCTTTGGGGGAACGCCTCCTCCATTCCCCAAATAATGATTTGCGGTCCATACAAAAAAATCGTGATAATGTTTATTCTCCCTGTATTTGTTTCATTCCCATTATTTCCTTGTCCCATCGGTATTCCCGGACACGGGTTTCCCTTAAAAATGTTTTCCCTTCCTGTTCGCAAATCACATCCATTTCGACAATTCTGAGAATGGGCAAACCACCGTCTTTAGCGGGTATTGATTTCATCTCCACAAGTGTTCCATAAGGGGATTCACAGGTAGCGATTTGGGTGTTCCCCTTTACCGAAATACCCATCGATTTGAGTTTCTTTTCTTCGGTTTTGTATTGGAATAAGGAATATTCGTCTTCTTGGGTCGTCCTCACCAATCCAGTGGAAAGGAAAATGATTTCGGGAACGCCGTCTCCGGTAAAATCGACGATTTCTGTGGGGTGTCCGTTGATGCGGTCGGGATATAATAATTCGGTATCTCCCTCTATACCGGTATGTTCGGGATTGTCTGCGGAAAGCAATACCAAGGAATCTCCGGAGAAGTCAAATACCTTGGCGGAATTGGTATAATGCCAGCTTCCGTATTCCAATATTTCTGAAAAGCAAAGGACGCGATAGCGTTCCATTTCTAGAATGGTATCTAGTGACACATCAAACTCCGGGTCGAGTTTTTTGCGAAACAGATGGTCATTGACTTCCCAGAGTTGGCGTTGAGCCGCCCTGTCCAGATTGCGAGTGAGGTCGTATTCGAATCCGATGTCTTTCGGTCCGCAACTCATAACTCCTATCAATATGGCAAAAAATAGTATGACCGGTATTGTTTTCATTTGCTTTATTCTGTTTTTGTTTGGAATGGGATGGGATGGATTCAAATATTTTCTAAGGTAACGGAATATTTGATTTAAATCACAATTCCTCCCCGTTCTTATCCGTCTCAATGATACGGATTATTTCTCCTTCTTTATTGTATTCATATTTTTTAACAACGGCTACACCGTCCGGTGTATCGACTGTAACCGGATGGGATTCCGTTTTGGTTTTTGGGGATTGCCCGTCATCAAAATAAGTAATAATCAGCGTACCTCCGGATTGTCCTTCATTGGTTACTGTTTTGAGTAAATTATTATATCCGGAACCGAAATATTTTTCTAGGAAAAAATCGCCTTTATATAAGGTTATTTTTTGTTCTGAATAACTATTGATGGAATAGGTTCTTAGAAAATCATTTTTCGATTCATCCTCTTGGTTCAGATCATAAAACCAAATCAAAGATTCTACACATTTGAATTTTTCATAAATTGATTTTTGCCTTCTACCATTTATTTTATTTTCAATAAAGCCCTGCCCTTTTTTCAGGGTTTGTTCTCCCGCTTCATTCCAATATGAAAATTCAACATAATTTTCATTGATATCGTAACGAATTTCTTTTTGTAATTGTCCGTTTTCGTAGTAGCTTTTTTCTACATGCCGATTTCCTTTGTAAAAACGTTCGTGGTATGTTCTTGTATTTCCATTCGGAAAATACCATGTTTGTTTTTCTGATATGGCATTCTCGGACAAGGAATAGCTTTCATCTTTTTGTATAAGTTGAACGATATTTTTTCCATCATCCGAATAGGTTATGAAGTGCTTCCAATTCCCTTCCGTACCGATATTTGAGTTAGATGATTTTAGTATCCCATTTTCGTTATAAATTTCGGTGGAGAACCGACCTTCTGACTTCGTCAATATTTCTTTTATGGTTCCATTGGAAAAATAATAGAACACCTTTGTATTAATACCATTTTCATAAATCTCCTTACCGGTTAATATTTTGTTTTTATAGGAAACTAACTCGCCTTCATGTAATCCGTTTTTCACTCCTCCCCTTTTTTCATAAATATCATTTTTTAGATAAGATATTTTCAAGTAAGAGCCATTTCCGTCTGTTACGGTTTGGCGACCTTCCTTGTCCCAAAAATTGGTAAATATTTTTCCTTTCCCTCCAGTTGCCATGATTTGACCATTCTCATAATATTCTTCGAACTCAAATTCATTTTTTCCTAAATGGGTGGTCTTTTTCTTCAATTGTCCATTTTCATAATATTCTTTCTCCTCTCCGATTTTTCGTCTTGGGACGGTACTTTTATCTTCGGTGTATTTCTTTTTTAAATTTCCATTTTCATAGTAGGTTTCTATTTCGAAAATAGATGAATCATTTGGTGTTGAAACGATTTTTGAGACCGTAAGTCCATCCTTATGGTAAGAGATTTCTCGAACCTTTTTATTATTTTCATATACCTGTTCTTTTTGCTTTTTTTCATCTAAGAAAAAAACATGGCTCCCTTCCTTCTTCCCGTTCTTTAATGAATACTGTTCCTTACGACCATTTTTATGAATAACTTCAAATGTTTGCCATCCTAACCCTATTGACTCACCGGACAGATTTGTCAGGTATTGGTCGGGGTTTTGCAATATTCTATCATATACATTTTGAAATACTCCGGGGGTATGAAAGATGATGTGTAAATCCGCATATTTATCGGCCAATTCATTTTGAAACGAAGTATATTTTTTTTCGAATTCCAAATAATCCAACAAATCATTTGGTTCTTGACCTTCCCAAAATGTTTGTATTTGTTTAAATACAAGTTCACCTCGGGGTTCTCCAATTATCCGCATACTTTCAGGTAACAATGGTAACTTATCCCTATGATGATATATGAAGTTCAATGGGTGTTTTAAAAATGAAGAAATCGCGAATAAATTTAATAAATAGACCGCTTTTAAATCGGCATGTATTTTTTGAAAACCCGCTCGCCCCTCTATTTCAATTAATGCGGTTATTTTTTCATAAACATCAGCACCAAAATCCATGTCTTTTTTTGCAAAAAAAACGGATGGATCCACCTTTAATTTAATGGGGTTCGTCGTGTCGTAATTCCAAAATTCAATTGGGTTCATGATTTGTTTATTTTTTGGATTAAGGGTTGTGGCATAAATATCTGTCTACTTTCATGAAAATTTTCACAATGACTCTTCATTGGATTATGATTACGTAGCTTGACTACATGCCTCTAATCCGCCTTGTTTTGATGTAAAATAGCCTAGCATTCTGATCTATCCGCATCCACAAATTCTCATCAAAAATATTGAACTATCTAAATTTCAACAGGCTCTGAATACAGAATGTGTGTTTTTATAAAAACATGAAAATAAAAAGTTTCATCGAAAATGTCCAGTTCCTTTCTAAGGAAATAGATATCGAATTTAATATCGCCTTGGTATTCTATAAATTTTGTATTCATTTGATTCATGTTTGAATATTGGAATTGTCAACGGATTCAAACAACACCTATCCTTTTTTCAATATTCCATTTTACAACATCATCAATTGGAATATTTTTTATGTCTCGTAAATAGATGTACAAATCCACTAAATAATCCAAAGCTTCTACATAATAGGTTGAATCAACTTGTGTTAAATTAACACCTTCTCCTGACTCTATATAACTCAGGCATTTTTCTACGAAATAATAAATTTCTTCAAACATCCTACTTTGGAACAAGGCAAAGGTGTTATTTATATAGGATATGAATTCATATCCCGGGCTTTCAATCCTATAGTATTCTTTAGGGGTTAAATTATTTAAGAATTCGATCCAATATTGTATTCCAAAACTTTTTTCCTTCGAATCAATATAAATATATTCATCCAAATACACCCCAGCCGGATCATAAACTTCTACATAGCTCCCAATCGGCTCTAAGCCTTCCAACATAACACCATCCACGTCAGGCAAATAGAGGGTGAAATTCAGTTTAATATAAATTATCTCCGATTCTTTATTCAAATCAAATTCAACCCCATTGAAACCGAATATAAAATCTTTTCTATCATGGCCATTAAGTTCATCCACTTGGTATCTAATGGATTCCTTTTCCAATTCGTCCAATAGGAATTCAATCCGCTCTTCAGCCCCTAACTTTAATTGACTTATCAACTGAATGTCCATCTGTTTCTTTTTTAAAAAAGCTTTTATTCCTAAGGAGTATCATTTACCAACCACCTTAGTGCCGTGGCATATTCAACTTAAATCGAACCCATTTAGTTTCCATTGTGAACTATGGTCATGATGCATATATCTTCATTATAGGCAACGGTATATTTTGCATAATGGCTATCCGCTATTTAGCAACTTCAAACGTCTCCGTTAGGAGGCGAATGTTTATAGTCTGAAAATGTAGATATATCATCGCGCCCCGTAGGGGCTGCCTGATTCCACAACATTTAAGGCGGCCCCTATGGGGCGCAAATTTATATTGCAATAATGGCTATAAACATTGAACCCCGATGGGGTTCCATTCCTTGTTGGTGTTAGAATAAGTATTTTGAAAAAATAATTAAGGACCCTCGCATAAACAGCCCCCATCAATTCGACGATGTGGAATTTGACTTTCGTCCTGACCACCTCCTCGGATTTTTTGATTACTGAAATTTCCTAGTATTTTAGAAGCTGTTTAAATACGCTTGGTACTCCAAGCGTATTACATTTTACATCCATTTTTCAAACATTCTTCAATTACTTTTGCAAAAGAAGCGGATGCCTTTTGAGATATTCCCAATAAATAGCAAGCTTATCGTCCTATAAAGATTTCAAAATCGAAACATAATGAAAAACAAAAAAACCAACCAGCCCCGGTTAAATCGCTATACTAAGGCTCTATTCATTATTGTACTTGTACTAACCACAAGTACGGTTTCCGCTCAAGTAGGAGAAAAAATTAAAGAATACAATACACTAAAAGGAAAGGAGAAAAACTTCGAAGACTCATTGTATCTTATAGACTTACTAGGTGAAATACACAATCTCACACTTGAAGAACAGACAGATAAGCACGAAGATTACAAAACTATACTTGATGCTTATGCAGCAAATAGCAAAAACCCAAAATTAGACTTTGTACGACAAATATACCTAGCCGAAGGTAGCTTTACGAGGCAGGATACGATTCCATCCCCACACTATAGAAAGGGCATTTCCATATACGAAACTGAAAATTTCAAAAATGGTGCACATTCTCAGCTTTTCAAGAAAAAAGTTGACTTTTTTCTTGAAAAATACGTGGCATCTCTCCGTTACTTTAACGAATTGGAAGAAGCAAGACGAATTGCATTAGAAGGGATAAAATGGGTCAACGACCAAGGTTTAGACAAAGAGGAACTCTACGGTTATCACAATCAATTAGGCATCATATGCGACATGGAGGGAAAGTATGAAGAAGCAATTACCCATTACGACAAAGCCTTAGAAATGGCTGCCGTATCAAATGATTCGTCACTCCTACTCACTGTAAATGGTAACAAAGCCATCCCCCTATATTATTTAGGTCGAATCGAGGAATCAACACAAGCATTTTTGAAGTGTTCGTCACTTGCCCTTGAACTGGGTGACACACTTGAAGCAGCTCGTAACCTATTTAACATACACTATAATTATGGAGATTTAAAAGATATCGCCCAAGCAAAAAAATATCTGGAACAAAGCTTAGGATATTATACAATCGGTAAGGACACGTCCGGGATTGTCGGTTGTCTAAAGGCACTGGGAGGTATAGAGCAAAGAAAGAAAAACTACCTAGAGGCAATATCTCTTCTCAATGAGGCGCTAACTCTGGCAGAGTCAGCGAAACTACGAAACGACCTTCCGGATGTTTATCATTTCATGGGACAATGCTATAGTTCCCAAGAAAAATACGAAAAAGCGGAAATAGCACTAAAAACCGCCATGGAAAAAAGTAAGGCGATTAATAACCAAAGAGGAATATACCGGACTCATCTCAGCATTGGAACATTATACGCAAAAAAAGGAGAGCATGAAAAAGGAATATTCCATATTGAGGAATATCTTAGAATGCAGAATGATGACAAAAGCACAATAGCTGATGCAAAACAGAATCTGGCTAATGCTTACGCCGGCGCAGGCAACTACAAAAAAGCCTACAAACTCAAGGTTGAATCGACGAAGATAAAGGAAAAATTACGCAGCGAGGACAATATCCGAGCTACTACAAAGCTCCAAAAAGACTTCGAATTCGCCCAAGAGCGTAAAGAAATCGAATACAAACAACAATTAATGATGGCAGAGCAGAAGTCCATCCGCACAGGCTTGATTATCGGATTATCTGCCTTGGCATTATTAGCTTTCTTCATCTTTCGAAGCAATAGAATCAAAGCAAGAGCGAATGCGCAACTCACCGAGAAAAACAAGCGGATTTCCGAACAGAACGAACTCATATCCCAACAGAAAATCATACTCGAACGAACCAACAACACGAAGGACAGGCTTTTCGCCATACTCGGACACGACCTCCGAAAACCCGCCAATGCCTTCCAAGGCATCGCCCGAAAAGTAAACTACCTCTTGAAGAAACAAGACTATGAAAGAGTACAACAACTCGGTGATTCCATAGAAGACAACGCCCTCGGACTCACTTCCCTGACGGACAATCTCCTCAAATGGGCATTGACCCAAAAGGATGCCATCAGCATCCATCCCGAATCATTGGATATCAACAAAATTATCAAAGAAACCAAACTCGTTCTAAACCGTTTGGCGGAAGCCAAGGACATCAATATCATATCCGAAGTACCTGAGGGAATAAAAGTCTTAGCGGACAGCAACAGTATGCTCACCATTGTACGAAACCTCCTGGACAATGCCATTAAATACACTCCTGAAGGAGGAACGATTACGCTATCCACCAAGGAAAGCGAAACAGGAATCGACCTATACATAAAAGATACCGGTGTAGGCATTTCCGAAGACAGAACCCAAACCATTTTCATGCTTCAAGACGGAAAATCGACACAGGGTACGAAAGGTGAGAAAGGTACGGGCTTGGGGCTTCACTTGGTCAAAGAGCTCGTGGATATGAACCAAGGGCGGATTTCAGTATCTTCCAAAATCAACCAAGGGACTACTTTCCTCATTCAATTTCCAAAAGCTGCTTAAATATAACACATCAACCCCACTCCATCACCATCAAATCGGCGATGTGGTATTTCACTTTCGACTTGACTTCGTCCATATCCATTTCACGACCGAGCTCGGCGGCGAGAGAAGTGACCGACTTGTCTTTATCGACGATACCACAAGGAATAATATTGTCAAACAAGGACAAATCCGTGTTGACATTAAATGCGAAACCGTGGAGGGTTACCCAGCGGCTCAGGTGTATGCCGACCGCACAAATTTTACGCTTGGGTCGGGTCGCCGTTTCGGGTAACCACACTCCGGAATATCCTTCTATCCGATAACCTTCCAATCCATATTCGGCGATGGTTCGAATCATCACTTCTTCGATGGTGCGGACGAAGCGATGGATGTCTTCGAAAAAGTGGGATAAATCCAACACCGGATATCCTACGATTTGCCCGGGACCGTGATAGGTGATATCCCCTCCCCGGTTGACCGGGAAAAATTCAATGTGTCGGTCTTTCATTTGCTTGTCATCCAATAACAGATTGTCTTTCGAACCACTCTTGCCCAAGGTGTACACATGCGGATGTTCGCAAAATAACATGTATTGCTCTTGGGGAATGGGCGGCGTTCCCGGAAGGGCGTCCCGATTGGACTTCTTAATGGTTTTCAAACGCTCATGCAATTCCATTTGATAGTCCCAGGCTTCCTTGTAAGGAATGCGTCCCAAATCGCGGAATTCGACTTTCACTTTTTGCATTATCCGGTTATTTTTTCCGCTAGTCCTTGAACATCAATTCCGCCGAAATTGCCGGAGCTCATCAGTAGCAAATCGGCGTTGGTATAATCTTCTTGTTCCAAGGAGCGGCGGACGGTTTCCGGATCGGTGGTGACAATGATGTTGTGGTGCTTGAAGGCAAAAGCCAGTTGTTCGGTTGAAAAATGGGGCAGCTTTTTCATTTCCAAAGTATGCTCCGAGAAAAAGACGATGGCCTTATCGGCCTTGTCCAAAGTACCGGCATAATGTTTATGAAAACGCTTATTGAGGCTACTAAAAGTATGGAGTTCCAAACAAGCCACCAAGCGTTTTTCCTTCGCGGATGATTTCACAGCGTCCACTGTCGCTTTGACTTTAGAGGGAGCGTGGGCGAAGTCCCAATATACTTGTGTGGAAGCATTCCGCCCTAGTAATTGAAGTCTTCGGGCCGCACCTTTGAAATCTTCCATCGCTCCTAGGAATTGCTCGTCGGTTACGCCCAATTCCTTGCATACATACCAAGCGGCTTGGAGGTTCTCCATGTTGTGTTTTCCGAACACCGACATGGGATATACTTTGCCTTCGTGTCTGATCCAAGTTTTACCGCTTTCGCGGAAATGAGAAGCGGCATAATACATTTTGGTATCACAATAATGTTCGTCTTCGAGAATGAGTTTGCGAAGCTCTTCATCCCAACCGTAATAGAACAGCTTACCATCCGACTCCAAAGATTGGATGAATAAGCGGAACTGATCCACATATCCTTCAAAGGTGGGAAATACGTTGATGTGATCCCAAGCGATACCTGTCACTATGGCAATATCCGGTTGGTAGTGTAAAAACTTAGGGCGGCGATCCAAGGGAGAAGATAAATATTCGTCCCCTTCCAAAACGATGACCGGCGCATCGGATAGTCGTACCATGCGCTCGAATCCATCGAGTTGAGCACCGACCAAGTAATCGTAATCGACTCCGTTTTTACGGAGGGCATGCATGATCATGGATGTCGTCGTCGTTTTACCGTGGCTTCCGCCGATGACTACTCTTTTTTTGTTTTTCGATTGCTCGAAAATGAATTTGGGGTATGAATATATTTTGAGTCCCAACTTTTGAGCCGCCCTGAGTTCCATATTGTCTTTACGGGCATGCATTCCCAATATGATGGCGTCGATATCTTCCGTAATTTTATCGGGATACCAACCGACATATTCGGGCAGAAGTCCGGCGGCTTGTAGCCTTCCTTTGCTGGGTTCATATATTTCGTCATCGGAACCGGTGACTTCGTACCCTAGGGCTTTGAGTTCTATGGCGAGGTTGTGCATGACGCTCCCGCCTATGGCGATAAAGTGTATTCTCATATCTTGGTGGTGACTTTCTTTTTTAGATGTTATCACGAAAAATTTCGTGATAACATCTATTGTCAAGGGCAAATATAAGGTGTAGTTATCAACTCCTGTCTTGTCATGTATCATCCAGTTGTTTTCAACAATAAAACATGTGATACGACAAAGGCACAAAAGACTATAAAGCAGAATCAGAAAAGAGATGTGCCCTTTACTTATCCAGACGATATTTATAGGGAGAGGGTTGGATATGTTTGATTGCTATGCTGCTTGGAACTTGTAGTTGATAATTGATTACTCAGTTCTTATCTTTACCTGTAAAGACATCACAATGAATTTACAAGACAAATATGTAAATCCCTTCACTGATTTTGGGTTTAAGAAGCTGTTCGGCAGTGAGCCTAACAAGGAGTTTTTGATTGACTTTTTGAATACCCTCCTCCCTGATAATCATAAGATTGAAGATTTGACATATACAAAGAGTGAACACCTCGGGGGAAGTCCGCTTGATAGAAAAGCCATTTTTGATTTATACTGCACGGGGAAGGATGGAAGCAAGTTCATTGTTGAAGTCCAGAAAGCCAAGCAGAATTTCTTCAAGGATAGAAGAGTTTACTATTCCACTTTTCCCATCCAAGAACA
>JAHDCE010000669.1 GCA_020630045.1 Saprospiraceae bacterium
CTTCCTCCTTTACCCCATTGGGCGATAATGTACGATTACTTATTTTATTGTTTTTTAAATAATGGGAGTCTTTCAAACTCCTAGGACTTACCACCCTCCCGTTTTTTTCAATAATAGGAAAAAAGTAATAGTAGATATAAGGTTTTCCACCTTGTTTGACAAAAGGATGTAAGAGTTTGGCATGACAAGATATGACGAACCCCCGCTCACTATCCGACTCTTCCACTCTTATGTCTGAAATTTCGAATGCTTGGTCTTGATAATCGACGACCTTTGGAACTTCAAATTGTAAAGGAAGCGTCATGACTCCGACATCTTTATGGTCTTGATTCGCAGCGTATAATTCTAAATTAAATTCACTCCCCCCTTCCATTTCAAGAACATCTAAAAATATTTTACTGTCATTGAAATAATATTTTCCATTTAATTTTCCCTCTCCTAAATCTTCGAAATAGTAATCAACGATTGTACCAAAGACTTCCTCCCTTTTATCGATTAATATTCCACCTTTACCATCCCTAAGAATATATCCCAAACCAAAGCCCTCTCTAAGCATTTGTGGAGCTCCGTATTGCATCCCTAAATCAAATAAGACTTCAAGACAGACCGAACATCCCCGCTTATCCGATACCATAGAAGTACGGACGTTGGCAATATCCCATATTTGTTCCTTCAAATCATGAGCGACGGCATACGGGGCATTCACTTTCAATCTTTCGGCTCCTATCCAGCCTTGCCACCCATTATAGTTCTGAACATAAAACTTAAGGATGATTCCTTGTTCGCCTTCCGGCAAATTGAGATAACGATAAGGCAAGAATATTTCTTCATCGGCCTCCATACATCGCTTTGACGTTTCAATGCAACTCAGACTCAAACGAATGATTTCATGAGTGTATTTACTATTTGGAATTTCGGAAGAAGACAATAATTCTTTATCATTATTGTCATACAACACCCAATACAAATAAAAATCCTTCGCGTGAAAATCGGTTATCTCTTCATCGTATCGAATTTTCAGCTTCACCTGGATTCCTTCAGCCTGTTTTTCAACATCGCCAGAATCATACAGAAACTCCTGAATACTAAACTTATCAGCTGAAAAATCTTGTGCGGTTATATCCGCAACCACACAAAACAGGATGAATATCAATATCGTGACTCGTTCCATGACTCTTGGTTTTAATCTAAAACCTTTGTTTACAGCTTAGTAAAACGAAGGTCATGCCAAAATATTACGACTAAAGGGAATTTTCTTGTCATTGCCGTAACTTGTAGCACTATAATAAACCACGCTAAAAATTGAAACGAACAGCCCATATCATTCAAGTATTTGTTATTCAAAAAAGGAAGGAGAATACTTGGAAATTGAACTCGCCTAATTCATAAGAAAACGCTGTATTATCATTTGTTCATCCCCTTGTTTTTGACCGTCGCTTAAATATCCCTAAATTGCGGAAGAAAAAACAATCACCTTATGCGCATCAACGGACATAGTCACCTTTTACCTTACCCGGAGGAGATTCCCCAATTCATGAAAGACAAGGAAATCTTTTGGGTGGATGATGACCGTGAGTACATGTTGCAAAAGGGCTGGAAAAGACCCATCACAGATTCCAGCTTTTTCTTACATGAGAAGTTAGAATGGATGAATGCCCACAATATCGACCATGCGGTCATATTGAATTTATCCCAATTGTATGGAAATGGGTTGCGGTTAAATGAGATGAAGCAGGCGCTTCGGTTTCAAAACGATTTCAATGCTAAAGTCCAAGCGGAATATCCGGACAAATTCACGGCCGGATTTGTCGTACATGCCGGGTTCGTCGATGGTGCTTGTTGGGAGATCGAGCGGTGTGTGAAGGAACTCGGTCTTTCCTTGTTGTGCCTTCCTACACAGTATATGGATACGACGGGTAGTTGGAGAACGATATTCAATGAGGAAACCGAACCCATTTTAGAATTAGCGAATCAATACGGTTTATCCATTGAGGTGCATCCTTATGACGGGGACAAATTCATTTTACTTGAAAACAAATCTTGGCGTTTCCACTTAGTTTGGATGCTAGCGCAATGTGCGGATGCTTATCATTTTTATACCCTACATGCTTACCAAGAAAAATTCCCGAATATCCGGGTATGTTTCGCCCATGGCGGGCAACTCGCACAAATCAATTTGGGTCGACGTATCCAAGGCTTTGATGGCCGTCCGGATTTATTTGAAGG
>JAHDCE010000670.1 GCA_020630045.1 Saprospiraceae bacterium
CCTAGGGCTGAAGGAGAAGCAAAATGAATGACATGCGGCTTGAATTCCTCCAACTTGCGAGTCAGCTTCCGCTTGGAGAAATGTGGCAATGCCATTTTGTAAGTCGTATTGTAAGGAACCGTAACGGTAGGTAGGGACATGACTTCGAAATCGAACTCCCTTTCCGGAGGGACTCCACAAAAGAAAAGGAATTCAAACTCATCAGTGGGTATCCTCTTGATGATTTGGAACATGGTTCGTGTTGCCCCGTCAAACTCCTCTATCAGTATTTCTGCGAAAAACGCTACTCTGATTTTTTCCATCCGAACGATTTCTGGTCATGGGATCCCCAAAATTAGGGAACTATTCCGAATACAATAGATAACCCGCAACCTTTTAGACAAGTTTTACAAGATTTTGATAATAACACAACTTTTTACCAACAAAATCTCAAATTTATCAACGAATGATGACTGGGATCCGTCCGATTTTATCATTTTTCACGAAAGTGAGGATGTACCATCCGGTTTCCCAGTCCGATATATTTAACGAAAACGAAGGTGATAAATTTCCTTTTAGGATTTCTTGCCCCAAAATATCATTTACGATGAAAGGTACGCCTGAAAGTTGATGGTCATCAATAATAAAGTTAATGCGTTCGCTCGCAGGAACCGGAAAAATAGAAATGTTTGAAATATCGTATGTCTCCAACAAGGAAGAAGTGAAGTCAAGTGTTACGTTTTGTGTTTCGGTATCGGTATTACAGGTGCTAGTGGCGGTGATGGTTACTTCATAGGTGCCGGGTTCGGAGTAGGTGTATAATAGGGTTTGTCCGGCGGGGTACATGCCAGAGTCCCCGTTCCCGAAATCTACCCAAATAGAATCCGTGTTCGTAGAGGCGTCAAGGACGAAAAGGATGGAATCATTGATGATATCGTAGGAGAAATCTACGGCGACTTCCGCTTCGAGTACTTCGACTTCAAGGGCTTGGGGTTCTCCTTCGGCACCGATGCAGGTCAGGAAACCAACGTCTATTTGTTGGTTGCCGGTCAGGTTCCATTGAATGGAAATTTGGTTAGCGGTTTCATCTATTATTTCACCGGAGTTGATGTTCCAACAATAAACGGCTTCAAAGTGGGGCGGAATACTGTATGTCCCGGTTTCATCCAAGCAAACAGAAGTCGGTCCGGTAATCGGCCCTGATTCCGGTCGGATGATTTGTTCGTACAAGAAATCGGTCGCTTCCCAAATCATAGTATCGACGTATTCACCGGCGGTTAATTCGGGTTCATGCCCGGCTCCATATAGTGGGTACAGTCGATAAGGCACTCCTTCGGCGTCCAACTTTTGAGCCATGATGGAAGAGCCTTGCATTTCCGGAAAGGTGGCGTCGTTGCCGAATGGCGCCGCGGCGCCATAATTGACGATGGCGTCTTCCGTTCCGTGCATGAATAGGGTGGGGATGGACTTTGGTGAACCGATATAACTTGTGTCCAGTACCGCTCCCCAGTAGGCGAGTATGGCGTCCGGCTCTACGGGTTGGTTGGAGAAATTGCTGTTCCCACTTGAGTACGGACTGCCTAGGTCAGTGGGTTCTAGGAATGTTCCTAGTGCTTCGGGGGGGATTTCATTGGTTTCAAAATAAGAAGTGTGCAAGGAGGCGATGGCTCCAGAGCTCGTTCCGCCGACGACTATTTTTGAAGTGTCTATGCCATAAGTGTTTTGGTTGTCTACTAGGAAACGAAGGGCTGCTTGTTGGTCTTGTCCGGCTCTATAGACCGCACGGACAGCGCTTCCTTCATCCAGTACATTGAAACCCAGTCGGTAATTGATGGAGGCGACAACATAACCGTGTCGTGCCAACCGGCTCAGGAATTCAGGGAGCGGAGGTTGTGACTTCCATCCGATGAGAAATGCCCCTCCGTGTTGGAATAAAACGAGTGGGCGTTTTTCGATTTCATCTCCTTGGGGAAGATAGACATCAAGCTGATAATCTTGGTCGAATAATCCTAAGTAGGGTCTTGCGGATTGATAGGTGACGTTTTCTATCACTTCTACATTGGAAAATATGGGCTCTATGTATCGATTACTTTCACAATCCGTTTGTCCTATGGCTATGAACGGACAAAAAAGGCATCCGATCAGACACATGGTCAAGACTTGTGAGGTGAAATGGCTATTCATATTGTGATATTAGTGGTTTGGATGATATTACAAACTTCAAAGTTAAGGATTCGGCGATTAAT
>JAHDCE010000671.1 GCA_020630045.1 Saprospiraceae bacterium
GTAGATGATGTGGAAGACAAATCCGACATCAGGCGAGGAGGCCCTGCTTGTCATCACCTTTATGGTGAACCCATCGCGATTAACGCAGGTTCTGCTTGCTACTTCCTAGGACAAATATGTATCTACGAAGCAGATATTTCAGATCAGAAAAAGCTAGAGGTCTATAACCTTTATTTCGAAGCGTTAAGGGCTGCGCATACCGGCCAAGCTTTAGACATTGCAGGATTGGACTACTTGGTATCCGATGCACTCAAAAATGACAATAAAGCCAGATTATTGGCTAGGCGAGTCCTAGGAACACACCGTCTCAAATCAGCGGCTCCCGCAGCTTATCTAGCACGTATCGGAGGAATACTCGGAGATGGTACTCCTGAGCAAATAGATGGATTGGCCAATTATTTCGAAGCCCTCGGAATCGCATTCCAAATCATTGACGATACCCTCAACTTGAAAGGTTTTGACGATGATTTGAAAACCAAGGCGGAAGACATTACTGCTGGTAAAATCACATATCCCATCGCCAAGGGAATGTCTGTAATGAGCCAACGCGATCGCAAGCGACTATGGAAAATCGTTTCCATGAAAACCGACGACCTGAAGTACTTGGGTGAGGCCATTAAATTATTGAATAAATACGGTGTCATAGAAGGTTGCGAAAAAGAAGCGAAGTCCATCATGAACCGAGCTTGGAAAAAGTTGGATCCTTTGGTCAGGGACTCGATGGTCAAGCTCAATCTTCGAGCATTCAGTTGGTATGTTTTGGAGCGGACTTATTGATTTGGTATTTCAACCAATATTCATACATCAAGGCCAATAGTATCGCGACCAACAACCAGCTGATACGTGCCTGAAGTCGATCATATAAATTGGCCAATGATGCCGTAATCATGGCATTGCCGATGATGCCGATTAAAAAGACTGTGATGGTAAGTTTCAATTTTGAATTTGAAATACCATGATAAGAAGCGTATATCAAACTCAAAACGGATAGCAATAGCAATATGGCATATATCCGATTCACGAAAGTGAAGTCCAAACCTCGCCCCCACAAGTTGATGTTTTGTCGGGATTGCAAATAAGAACGTTCTTCATGTGGGAAATATTCGGCGATCCAATAACGGGGAGGGCTGTATTCCTCCGAATACCAACCCGAAATAAACCCGTCTCCTAGTTCATTGTGCAACAATTGGGACATGGATGAGGTCACACAATTGTGGGCGAAGAGAGACAAGTGTTTAGGACTGGTCAAAATCCCTTTTAATATTTCATTGTAAGGTTCGGCCGCATCCTCCCAGTCCTTGTAGTCGTACAAAGGGCTGGTTTTAGAATTCCAAATAAATGCCCGACTATCTTCGGGTAGCGAATCTTTGACACCACATAAAACATAGTCTTCTTGTTGACACCGATCATTTAGGAATGACTCTAACACGCCGGCATCTAACATTCTACCCATCAAAAAGACATGGCTCCCCTTATTGATTTTAGTCGTTTCGCTAGCCGAAAAATTTAATAGTGACGTAAAGGGAAGTACAAGCACGATTGAAATAATACAAGAAATAAATCTCAATTTCTTACCAATATCAAAGGGGATGAATTTAATCCTAGAAATCAGAAAAATCAAAGTCAGTACAAAACCCGATAATACGAAGTGAGAAAAATGTACGGCAACAGAGAAAAACAATAAACAGGAGACGAATAATTTTCTCCTAAAGGGAAGCTCCCCGAATAACAACAAAGGAAAACAAAGCAACAATGCCGATGAATAAATATCCGGCATTAATTGGCCGCAATACCAACCGATTCCGGTGCCAAAAGATAAAATCGAAACTCCTGCGAGATAAACGGATTTTTTTCCTTCCGGAAATAAAAACTCAAAGAGTCGATACAACAAATATCCAACAATAAAACATTGGACGAATATGGTATGCCATAAAGAAATACCCAAGGAAGACAACCTGATAAAAACACCATATAACAACGGCCGCCCCCTAGGAACCTCAAACTCAAAACCACTGGAAATATATGTCCCGGTATCGGAATAGACCAATGGAAATCCATTGTAAAAAACAGGACACATCAATATCAATGTCCCTAGGATGATATAGAAATATGCGTTTTTCATTAGATGTTATCACGGAATTTTTTGTATGAAAGACAAATCGTTATTTTGGGAATAACGAAGTGGATTTCCAAAATAACGGTTTGGCCATACTCAATTTTTCGT
>JAHDCE010000672.1 GCA_020630045.1 Saprospiraceae bacterium
AATAGTGAATAGTGAATAGTGAATAGTGAATAGTGAATAGTGAATAGTGAAATTTTGAAAAAGGTGGTGGTTTGTGATGTGATAGATGCTGCAACTTATGGTGTGGCGGATATTTTAAATGGAGAGAAATTCACGTTGAAAATAAAAGGTAAGATGCGGATGAATTATATCCGGCTCGATAAAGGAAATGTGGTTTATATGGTTTTACCGAATGGGGAAACGAAAGAAGGTCGGGCGATATTTGAAAAGTATATTTGTCTTGGAAATACGCCATCAAATCTTTGTTTGCAAAAAATGGAGATTGACAGACTTGAAAAGGAAATGAATGCTTAAGTACACTGTAATCAGCTATGATTTCATATTCATTCATGGAAATTAGTTTTCAATTCGCTCCTATTAACAATCGCAATTCGAAAATAGTCGTTCAATAAGAAAATCGTTGTTATGAAAGATAGAAAGAACCGTCGTGAATTTCTGAAAAACACTTCATTGGCCACTTTGGGATTGGGGATGATTCCCCAGATTTGTAATGCAAAAAAACCGCAGGAAAAAACAGAGGATCTCAGTTGTGAACCCACTACTTTGGATTACTATGGCCAAGGACCATTCTACACGGATTCACCTCCGGAAATCACTGACAATATCCTAGCGCCGACTTCTGAACCCGGACAACGATTAATCATCAGCGGACGGGTCATGAACTTGGAATGTTCCCAATTCATACCGGACGCCATCGTGGATGTATGGCATGCCAATGATGCCGGACAATATGACAATACGGGTTACAATTTGAGGGGATTTACTAAAACCAACGGCCAAGGGTTTTATTTATATGAAACGATATTACCCGGCAAATACCTCAATGGTGCCAAATACCGACCTTCGCACATCCACTACAAAATTACTCCCCCCGGTTTTCCAACCTTGACGACTCAATTGTATTTCCAAGGGGATGAGGACATCCCGGGAGATGCGGCGGCGTCTATCAACTCGGGACAATATGACGCTACGAACCGCACTATCGCTTTGGCAGAAAACGCCGAAGGTAAGCTGGAAGGCACCTTTGATATCATGATTAACGGAGAAGGAATTTCTACCGGGTTGAATGACATTCATTTGGATAAGGGGATTTTGTATGCCACCAGTCCAAATCCATTCGATGAAGAGTTGGAAATCCGATATGGGGTGTTCAGAAAGGCAAAAGTCGGTCTTTCCGTTTTCGATTTACAAGGAAGATTGGTCGCTGAATTGGAAGACCGTGAAATGCCCCCTCAAAAATACTCCGTCAATTGGAGACCGGAAGCGGGACTTCCTAAGGGGCATTATTTCATCGCTTTACGCATTAATGACTTACAAGTACATTACCAGAAGGTTTCTTTTGTTTAAAGATGTACTCAGTTTATCATGTAATACCTAACGGAAAAGAAATTTCTTCCATTAATTTCAATGCATCTTTTACGATAAATGGGCGTTTGCTCTTTTTGGGGTTCCATCCATTTTCAATATAGTATTGGATCAGTATCGATATTACAGCCGGGCGGTTCAGGTTGATATTAATGTTTTCTTTTGAGGGTGATTCCCCTTGTACGAATTTCCAAATCACGCCACTATTCGGATAACCGACACACCATTGTTCCTTTTCTATATCTAGAGAAAGGATGAGATTGTCTTCTTGTCGAAAAAACAATTGTAAAGAGGAATTTTTATATCCTTCAAGATATATAATCACCTTTTCGATACAAGGAGACATTTCATATTCCTCTAGATGATAGTGAGCCCTTTTCCATAGATACACGTCATTATCTACAGTTATTTTTCTCAAGCTGATTTTATTGATCCATTTCATTATACTATTCAATATATCAGCTCCAACAAATGTTCCCGCCCTCCTTGAAACCATTCGGATTTGAGGATGCTTAATACAATACTATCCCGGCGCTTGCCTTCGGAATTGGCGGTATGATTGCGAAGTATTCCTTCTTGGATGCAACCGATTTTTTTCATGGCGGCGATGCTTCTTGCATTGTTATTATCGGCTCGAAATTCGACCCGTTCCAATCCTAGGGATTCGAAGGCGAACTCTAGGAGCAAGAATTTGCAATTGCGGTTGAGTCCGCTTCGTTGGAAGGCTGTCCCATACCATGTATAACCCAATTGGGTAGAGGCGTGTTGTTGTTGAAAATCGTAATATCGAGTACTGCCCGC
>JAHDCE010000673.1 GCA_020630045.1 Saprospiraceae bacterium
AGACTTTTTACCGACCGGCTTGAAAGGCTTGCTATTGATTTCATTTTTTGCGGCCTATATGAGTACCATTTCCACCCAACTCAACTGGGGAGCCAGTTATGTGGTCAATGATGGTTACAAACGATTTATAGCACCTGACCAGAGTGATAGCCAATATGTATTGGTAGCGAGATTGACCACGGTGGTATTAATGGTGATTGGCTTGGTGGTGTCCACTTTCGTGGAATCCATATCAGGTGCTTGGGGATTTCTGATGCAATGTGGCGCCGGTCTCGGCTTGGTTCTTATCCTTCGCTGGTATTGGTGGCGAATCAATGCTTGGAGTGAAATCAGTGCCATGTTCGCTCCCTTGTTGCCGACGGCGGTCTTTTATTTCATGGGCGTCGAATTCCCGACCGCATTTTTATTGACCGTTGCATTTACTACGGTGGTTTGGATAGTCGTCACCTTCTTGACTTCTCCTACGGACGACCGGACATTGCAAGCATTCTACAACAAGGTGACACCGGACGGAGCTTGGAGCAAATTCAGGAAAAACTATTCTATTCCCGGCAAGGGGACGAAAACCATTGCACTAGGTGGCGACCAAGAAATATTGGATGATTATACAGAAGTAGATAATAGAAACGACTCCGCTTCTCCTCCACCGGCAGACAATCTATTGTACCTGTTCGTCGCTTGGATTTCTTCTATTGTCATGACATATGGTATTCTTTTCCTTATCGGAAAAGTCATATTATTGGAATGGGCATCAGCAGGAATCATCGCGGTGATCGTCGCAGTGAGTCTTGCCATATTATTATGGAGTATCCGAAAATTGCCTTCTTTTTCTTCTAGGAGTTCCTCCTAGGTGTAGTATTCTAAATACACTGTAAACTAAATAATTTTAAATTTTGAAAACATCTTTTGTCCTGACTCCGCTTCGCATCCTCGCCATGATAGCTCCGGCTATCAGGCTCCGGGTGCTCATTGATTCATGACAAAATCTTGTTCTCAATTCTTTAATTTACTTTGTTTACAGTGTACTAAAAAAGGAAAAATGGGATACGAAAATAGAAATAGAGGCATGCATCCCGGGGATGATAAATTATTCGCCCCGAAATGGGAACCTATCTTCAAGTCAGCTCTGGATGATTTGAATTACCTCTTGGAACGTGGTTATGGAGAATCCTCGGCGACCCAACTCGTGGGCAACCGTTACCGACTCAATGCCAGACAACAAAAAGCACTGTCGAGAATGTCCGCCTCCGATGCTTCAATCCTCAATAGGAAGGCCAAAGAAAAAACGGTTGACGACCTGGAGGGAGCAGTCGTCCTATTAGACGGATTCAATATTTTAATATTGCTTGAAGGAGCATTGTCGGGCGCTTTCGTATTTGATTGTTGCGACGGATGTTATAGGGATATTTCCGGTATTCATGGCTCCTATAAAAGAGTGGCGCAAACGCAAGAAGTATTGAATATAATCGGACGTAAATTACAAGCAGCCGGCATACGGGAGGCACGTTGGTATTTTGACCAGCCCGTATCCAATAGCGGCCGTTTGAAAACATTGCTCCGCGAATTCGCGGAAGCGAACGAATACCCTTGGACCACACAATTGGTTCACAATCCGGACAAAGTATTGGCAGCGTCTGACGAAATCATTATCAGTTCGGATGCATGGATATTGGACCATTGCCAACAATGGTTCAATATGAATAAATGGATATTGGAAGACTTGGAAGACATCCGGATTTTCAGCACCGATTAAACCAATAAGATGAAAAAAGTAATCTCTTCATTTATATTATTAGCCGCTTGTTTTTTAGTAGCGGTCACCCTAGGGCTGGTTTCGCAAAAAGGCGGCTGCCCTTCCGTTTACGGCGCTCCTTCCGGTTGGTTGGTATTGATATTTTCATTGATGGTCTTTATCGGACATTTAAAACGGGGCGGAGGATTGAAATGGTTGTTTTCGATAGGGATTGTGGGCGGAGTTCTTATTTCAATATTACTTTTCATCGGAAAACAAAATGGTGATTGGATTTGTCCGCCGACTTCGGCCGGATTGGATTTTTGTAGTCTATCTTTAAGCACCTTTTGTTTATTGATTGTCTTTAAGGGAGTTGATATTTTTATTGATAGGAAAACGGAACATTAACCATCTAAGTACCCGTCCATAAATAATCAGGGAATATGCTTTTCGGGTCTTTTTGCTTTA
>JAHDCE010000041.1 GCA_020630045.1 Saprospiraceae bacterium
TTTGGGGAATCAACGAGGCATTCGCCGCAAAGCATAGCCCTAGCTACGTTTAAGGGGAATAACGAAGTGGATTTCTAAAATAACGGTTTGGTTATACTCAATTTTTCGCGATAACATCTAATGTATTAAAATACGAATACTATAAAGGTAATAAAAGAAGGAAGCCGAATATAAAAAACATTCTGAATGGTCGGATTCCTAGGGTGAACTGCATAATTATTATGTCGAGTGGTTGATGGGCTTATCAAGAATTCAAGAAAAATGGCAATGGCGAATCCTTTAGTTTAGAAGTGTTGCTCCCAAAAAACAAGTAAAAGCTTTGATTGCCTTTTAGGCTTGGCATTGGGTTCTTGTTTTTTTAAACAAGTTCAAATCCTAAAGAACAATATCGCATTCTTTCGGTTTTTCTTCGCCTAGGTAACGGTGCATGACTTTCCTGTCGTCAACCACATTGGTCACCGGATGTGAAGATGCTCTGAATATGCCCAATCCGAAGTAATAATTGTCGAAAAAGAGCATGGTGCCAACAATATAATCTTGGTGCTGCACATCACCGACTGTTCCCTTGAATGTAGGCTGTTTGATAAAGGGTTGTAAAACCATATTCTCGATTTCACCTTGCTCGAATAATTGTTTCCATTCTTTTTCGTCAGTGACAGGACCGGCATATACGCTTGCGCTTTTGCCGAGGTGTTTGTGTTTTAATATCCAACTGTCTTTATTCTGCTCGGCTGCTTTCCATTGGTCTTCATGTTGACCATATGAATAAGTAGGGATATAGAACTGATCCAATAATTCGATTTCCTCTTCGGAAAGGATGGCGTTGCGAATATCCGCATTGCCAAGAATCGAAAAGAATCGTTTGTCGTGAATCAGGAAAACCGTTCTTAAGTCATTGATGATTTCCGCCTTTGCTAATTGTTCCAACGCAAAATCGGATAATTGGAAATAATCTTCTTGATTGAATTCGGTGATGAAAAATTTATGCTCAATGTTTTTGAGTTCTTCTTCCGTTTCTTCTAAGTATATTTTTCGAACGTTCATTCCCGCGTCTTCCAAGATGGATTGGTAGTGTCGCGATTCTTCACTCTTGCCTTTGTGGCTGAGTATGACAATCTCTTTTCCAACCATTCTTCTATGGAGGTATCTCAGGAAAGATTCGTACCTGATTTCATGCGGAATGTTCCTTTGACGACAATATTCCTCCGTCATTCCTTCCATGAATCCGGACAGCCAAAAACCGTTGAGCGCGAACCGACAAGTAATTTCAATCAGTTTGAATTGAAGGTTTTCATCGATGATGAAGTCCGTCCGATAACTGCCGGGATAATATTCCTTATCCTTGAAAAAATGAAGCACACGCTTGGCTTTGTCATCCAAGGGCATGAGTGATTCATATTGTGGATAATGATTGACGAAATGGGAGATGATCTTATACATTATTTTTTGGAGTCGCGCTACCTGTTGATCCGTCCTCGGACGAATGAGTAAAGGATGAGTATAAGTCCAAGGTTTGAAGTATTCGGTCTTGGATTCCAAATGCATGACATATGCGTCTAGGAGCATATTGTTCGCTATCATCTTAGATCAGGTTGTAATGCTATTCCTTGCGTATTTTTTTCGAGTTATACTCGAAATGCTACAAATTTATTCAATTGGAAATATCCACCGGACATCATTTTTTAAGCAAGTTTGAGTTGCTTGTCGTGTTTATTCATGCGGATTCTCAGCAAATGTCTGTTACTATCCGTAAAGCTACCCCTGCCGTGTAATAATGTCTTATTATTTATAAAAATTAAATCACCATCCTCTAGGAAAAATTTCTTGGTATATTTTGTCGTCCTGACCAAATTCACCAAGTAGTCGAAGGCTTCTTTTTGTTGTTCAGTACAAAAATCCGGATTGTAATCCAATGCCTTTTGGATGGTGTCCACCCTAAATCTCATCTCCCCGTTTTTTAATATCGGGCCGAAGTTGAATTCAGGTTCCGTTTCGCCTTTCATTTTGAAAACATTGGGGACGATAAACGGGTATTCTGTCGTTTGGATGATTTCCAATACCTCCCTTCCTTTCTCCGTTTCACCAAGTTCTTTGATGATATCTTCCACTTTCAAAATATAAGAAATACCACCGCCACAAGCTGCCTTTTTCAAGGTGAGCAAAGCAAAATAATCTTCCGGATATTCACTGTATTGACTATCTGTGTGTAAATCAGCTTCAAGATTGTGCTCGGAAAAGGTCACCACTCCATCGGTCATATCATCCGATCTGGCCTTTATGTCCCAGATGATCGATCCTTTGGCATCATGTGAAATAGGTGTGCCGACTTCACCACAAATTTGAAGGAACTCGTCCTTCAATTGTGCTAAATCTTTTGAAATGTCAACTTTGGTAATGAAATAACCTTCTTGGTTGATTGTATTTTTAATTAGGATTGACATGGTTTGGTTTTTTTTAGTGCTTGACCTAAAGGTATTACACAAAAACAAATCCTAAATGAATTTCTTGTGAATTGCATAATTCTTATGGTGAATGGTAGAATAAATAGGGTGAATGGTAATTCTTGAAAACCGAATCAAGATTAGATGTTGTCACGAAATTTTTTGTATGAAAGACGAATCGTTATTTTGGGAATCAACGAGGCATTCGCCGCAAAGCATAGCCATAGCTACGTTTAAGGGGCATCTATTATACGTTATTCTTATAGCCACTCCCGCCACAACCAAATCAACAAAACAACAACACCAATACCCGCTCCGATTATGATTGATTCTTGAAGCAATTTGAGTCCCCAGAGCAATATTCTCAAAGACAACAATTGAAAAATGCTGAGTACGAACCATTCCGTCCTTCCGCTACCGGATCGGGTCGTTCGGCTGCGTCGATACATTTTATGGAGGGCTTTTTCAATTCGTTCTGCAAAATAAAAACTGTGTTTAACGACTAATTTAGGGCGATGGGAAACTTCTTTAAGTCGTCGCTCGGGGTTATTGCTAATTCCGATTTTAAATTTGAATTGGGAACCTCGCATCACATAGACATACTTCCTTTTCATTTGGCGTTTTTCATCATTAAGCTGCCAAGATAAAAATAAAAACAAAAAGTTTTTTGTTTGATAAATTTTTTGTGTTATATTTTGAAATAAAACGGGCAACACCTTGGATGGATGTTGCCCGAAAAATAAGTACTCGGTCAAAATGATAGGGAGTTGGGTGAATTATCTTTTGATAATCGTCTTACTAGAAATCACGCCCTGTTCATCCGACACTCGAAGGATATACAGTCCGCTTTCTAGTGTAGTCATGTCAATAGAACGGTATTCGTTTCCTGACTTGCCGGTAATAGGTACATTCACTTCTTGTCCGAGCAAATCAAAAACCTCCAATGTGATGTGTTCCAAATCAGAAGCCGCTTCAAAAATGACGCGGGTGTGGTCTCCGGTCGGATTCGGTGCTATAGAATAAGAAAGTTCCTGTTCCATATCTTGGTTTCCAATTCGCCAATTTTCACATTTACGATCATTATACAAACGCACATTCAAATTGTAGGTGATTTCACAGCCCCCGGAAGTAGTGATGATGGCCACCAAGTCCTCCACGGGGTTATTACATGGACCATTACAGAATGACGGGTCATATGTAATGATGCTATTGCATATTTCTTGACATTCGGTGTAATTAAGTAAGTTGCTATATTCCGAGAAAACAATAGTAGAGGCATCATCATATGGAACATCCGATATGATAGGGTTACCATTCAAAATCCATGTAATATTTGCATTGTCAACATCGCCGATATCCAAATGGTAATCCGAATCGGGTTGGTAGCAATGTACGTATACATTGAAATTGGTAATTGGATTGTTTCTGATTACATTTATTTTATATGTGGTGCAGGTTCCATCAATCGGATTGTAGTCTTCGAGGATGAACGCTCCTTCTTGGTTCGTTTCAAAATCATGTCCACCGACTCCTGTTCCTGTTAATGGTGTTCCGTCCGAGGCAAACCAGCTGTAAATATTGGTGACATTCGGAGTAGTAATAGGAGTGATGCTTTGCGGTGGACCGTTACATATCAACTGGGTCACGTTAATGATTTCACCAAAAAGATCGACATCAACCGCTGCCGAAGAAAAGCATTCATTTGTTCCGTTCGTTATGGATACGGAGTATGTACCCGGGTCGGTCACCTCAATAGTCGGTGAAGTTTCTCCCGTACTCCAGATATAATGGTATCCTGGTGGAAGAATGGAGCCGGAGGCATTCAATACCACCGATTCCATGCCGCAATATGGTGAAAATTGAATCAGGGCTTCGGGCCTGTTCACATAGAAAACCAATGTCCTTGTTATACAATCGCCTCCTTGTGCATTTACGGTGATGAGTAAGGTGTATTTGGTCGAAGGTCCAGCCGGAACATCTAGGGTCGGAATCGTACTCAACAAGTTGCCTTCGGCATCATACCACTCATAAGACGTATTGGGAATGGCACAGTATTCTCCGAATAATGTAAAGGGTTCACATGCTGTGAAAGTATTTTGTCCTTGGAAAAAATCAGGGTATAGCTCAATATCGTCAATGGCCAAGGTGCCTGATGTCGTTTCTACTAGGATGCCGATATGGTCGAAGTCTCCATTTGCTTTGAAACATTCCGCAATTCGAACCCATTCCGAACCTGTGGCAATTCCTAATTGATTGGAAATGACTTGGTAGTCGGGGTTAGTGACAATGTCGTTTGCAGTCATTCCGATATTGGGCGCGTTGTCCTCGTTATACAAAATGATATGTGCCCTCGTAACCAAAGCGTTCCCTGAATTAAACACATATTGTAATGTATAATTGTTACCATGGACGACAGGTGTAGAAAGGATAGTTCCTATAAGACCTGGTTGACCTTGAAAGAAGGTAACATGCCCACCCCCACTTAATGGATAATCCGGTTGGGTGGCGAATGCACAATCTTCCCCCCCTGTAGGATTGTCAAATAAAATTGGAGAAGGGGAATTGAAAACTTCCTCCCAAAATGGAACATTACAACTACTGAGTTCCGAACAAAAACCACATGAACTAATATTGTAGAAGTCGGGATTCGGAACCATATTACAAGGAAGATTCTCCGAACAACCTATGGGTACCACTACAAATGAATGTTCTGAACTATAACAAGAAGAAGGAACATCGGAGATGGTTATGGATAGTTCATAGGTTGAAGCGACGTCCGCTATTACAGTTATTTGAGGTCCGGTTTCCGGTAAGGCAACCGAAACCCCTCCTTCGTCAATGAATGTCCAACTGAATTCGGTATTTGGAGGGAAGCAAGTCGCTTCAGGACCAAGTGTTACCTCGGTTTGGCAAAATGCTTCTATGACCGGGCTGGTTTGGTGTAGATTTTCATAAATGTTGACATCATCGATATATACTTGGCTTTGGGTTGCCGTATTTAGATAAAATATCAATCGGTTTAATCCGACACCCCCCTCAAAACAGATGATTTGGTGTGTCCAGACGCCAACCGGATCATCGCCTAAATCAAGAGCTTCTCCGATTTGTTGGAATGTAGAGAATGGAGGTGGCATAGGCAGTTCTGAAGATTGCCCAAGTCCTACGATTAATGGATTCGGGGCATTCGATTCTACATATGTATAAAATGAAAGGACAGACTCATTCCCTGGAACAATATTCACCGGAGTGGTAATGTTTCCTTGAGGGCTTCCATCAGCAGGATTAATTAAAGCGATATAGCCATCTCCCGGAGTCATAGGACTCGGAAAGCCATTCTCGCCAACACATTCATCAAATAACAAAGTGTTACCCGGAGTTGGAAAAGCTTCGTCCCATCCGGGAAATAAAGGACAATTTCCGATTGGAACTCCTTGGTCACAGGGTAGGGTGCAAATGCCATTATCACCAAATTGTCCGTCATTGCAAATGACTTCACAGGTTGACATGGAACATCCGCCGTCGGAACATTCTAAAACTAAAATCTCAGTATGACTGAATATTTCACAACAAGTGCGGATGCTGTGCATAACTTCATATGTGCCGGGCATTTCGTAAGTGTGGATAGGATTGACTTCTGTAGAAGTATTTCCGTCTCCAAAATCCCAGAAATGGTCGCCAATGACTTCATCGCTGAGAAATTGAATAGGAGAATTACAGTCCTGTGCTTGGAATGTAAAACCGGCATCTAGATCCAAATCCAAGGCGTCGGAATCACTCTTGACCAAGCAAACTTCGTCCAATAAGAAATAGGAATAATCCATAATGTCCATGAAGTCCGGACTGTCAACTTGAAAAAATAAATAAGATTGACCGGCTACTTCCGGGGTTACTGTAAATTCAAGTTCATATTTCACCCATTCTCCGGAGAGATTTGGTAAAAATGTGGTTTCATTATCTCCGATTTGAGAACTGACAATGTTTAAATCGCTTGAAAGTATTTGTTGAGGGGCGTGAGTTCCCTCACCCCCGATAGGTTGTTGGTTGGTCAATCCGATTTTAAATGCCTTAATCGGATTATTGTCGAATCCGGCTTCTAGGATAAGTCCGGCCATCCGGAAAGCCAATTTGTAAGTAACTCCTGCTGTTAGATCCGCATTGACTTGGGTATAAACTCCTTCCGCACGATATTCCATTCCAACGAACCCTGCCACCATCCCGATATATCTATCATTGGGGGAGCCACCCGAATATGATTCGATTTGAAAATCATATTGTGCTCCGGACACAAGTGCTAATTGAAAATCCGGTACCGAAACATCAAAATTATCGCATACAGTCCCCGGGCAAAAAATAGGATCGTCAAAGCGACGGAAATAATCAGGGGAGCCGGCATTGGTTCGATACCAGTGATCCACTTTGGTTAATACAGGGCTTATCGGGTCTCCGACATCTCCGGGTTGATAACTTGAACAAGTAGTGCATACATCAGCACCACATTCAAAATGTCCGTTTTGAATAAAACTACAGGATTGGTCATAACAAGTGGTATTCGGTTGAGCCAATATAAACCCTCCTATGAATAGGAATAATATCAATAATAAATTTTTCATCCTTCGTCTTTTTATGAATTTGAAATCATGTTGTTCAAAAGGGTATGATAGATGAGCGCTCTATTGATACCACGACAAGGATGAAAAATATAAGGGATGGGAATTGGAAAAGGTTTGGTTGGTGCAGGAAGGGAGTTTGGTCTTAGGTGTAAAAAGTTACTTGAAAAAAACAGGCCGCCTCAATTTTTGAGACGGCCTGTTGCAAGAATTATCGTTTGATAACCTTTTCCGTTTTGGATCCGAACTCGGATTCGACCCGTATATAATATATGCCCGCTTTTTGAGCACTTATATCGATCTCGAATCTTTTACAACCCACACATTCTTCCGAAAGGACGAGTCGACCTAATCCATCGAAAACCATAAGGTAGGTTTTATTGCCCGACTCATGGCCATTTAAGGCAATCATCAACTCCCCATTAGTGGGATTCGGGAAAACCTCGATATCGTCCATTTGATGTAGCCTAGTGGCTTGTCTAGCTCCACAATTCGGTGAGGGTTGACAATGTTGAACATTACAAATATTGGAGTCGGTAAAGACAATCGTCCAGCAAATCTCCCCGGCATTTTGCAGTGGTTCCAAACTGGCGGCGATATAATACCCACCGTTGGCAATAGGATAAGTTTGAATTGAATTCGAATCGATGATGGCATCTTCAACAATTATATCGGCTACTTGAAGACTATCCGGCGCATTGTCGATTTGAGTGGTCAGATAAAGTCCGCCCGTTGAATCACAAGACATGGAATGAATGACATTCTGCTCTGAACATGCCGCTCCACCACCACAACATAGGTAGGTGTTGGATAAATTAAATGAACACTCTTCTCCCTCAATACTTCCTAGGGCTGATAATATCGCCAATCCTTGGGGACAATCCCCACTATATGTAAAACATACTTGAAATTCATTGACCGTTCCCGGAATCAATTCGTTCGTACCGGTGGCGGTATTGACAACGGATGTGAAACTGAATGCGGGATTGTTACTTTCTAGTACCAAGGATTGTCCGGACGATCCACTGTATTCAACCGATAGGTCCATACAATATTCGATACCTGATTCTATACAAGATATATCACTGTATTCGGCATTCACGAGTTCCATTTGACAAGCACAGTCCGGAAGCTTTCTACATACCGATTCAATATCACAGTATTCCGAAGAGGGGAATTCGACACTGAAACACATCATGAAAGGGTTGGGATAAGAAGGGGTGTAAGTACCGGATATATTGTATGTGATGTTTCCTGATAGGTCAATTGATTCCGATATGGAATGTACGATTACTGCTCCATTTTGCCCATTCAAAATAGGATCGGGTACTCCGATAGAACCATAAACCGTGGCTGTAAAATCATATTGCTGGATACCATCGACTATTTCCCCACATTGAATGTGGTTGATTTTTGCTGACGGACCAGTGATACATTCACAGCATTCGAATGGAACGCTATAATCAAATTCACATCCGCCTCCTTTGATGATTCCTTCAAAGTCGAAGGTGAAACCTTCTGTGCCACAATTGCCGTCGTAAGTAAAGCAAATTTCTACAACATTTGTTTCTGAAGAAACTATTTCACGGGTTCCGGTGACCGAGTTAGTCACCGAATTGACGGTAATGCCTGAGCCGGCTGATTCGGATACATAAAATGGTATACTTTCTTCTCCATTAAAGTCGAAGCTGATTTCGAAACATTGTTCCATTCCGGGATAAACGCAATCCGGTTCGGAAACAAGGTTGATGTTTTCGAATGAGCAGGTGCATTCCGGTAGTGAAACACAAAAAGGTTCTATATCACATAGCGTCGATGGTAAGAAATCCACACCGAAACACATTTGGTCGATATCCAGATTGTCTGGGGTGAATGTACCCGAAACGGCAACGTATGCCGCTCCTGTGATTGGGTGGATAGTCGGTGTGCTTTGTACTACGTCCGAAAATTGACCATTCATGGCATTGAGGGTGATGGGATGTGCTAATTCTGATGCGGTCGCATTGTGAAGGCCAAAGAAAAAGAAAAACTCATACTGGGGAATTCCATTCTCATCATCACCAATACAAGCTAAGTGACGAACCAATATGTCCGGTTCGATAGAACATGGTTCTTCGCAGATAGGAATTTCTTGTGAAATTTCCACTGAACAAAGCTCAGCACCATTTTCAACTGTTCCTGTGAAGTTGAAAACCGCCGAGCCGGTACTCGCCGAGCCACTATATTCGAAACATATTTCAAATGGATTCGCCTCTCCGCCTAATAGGGTATTCGTTCCTGTAGCTGTATTGTTTGAAGAGAGGATTTGGAAATCGCTTCCCGGGCTGACTGTAAAATCAACTACACTGCCACTTGTTCCGATAAACCCTACATCCAGTAAGATACAATTGGAAGCCCCGGGTTCTATACATTCCGGGACACCGGAAACACCCATATCGGCGATTTGGCAACCCAAGCTGTTACAGTCACAGCCTTCTTCTTCTCCATTTACCGTGACGGTCGTCGTGGCGGATATCGGTTCGCAACCCGGTTCGTCCGGATCGAACAACCATTCGAAAGTATAAATAGAGTTGCATGTGCCATACGGGATAAGGACTGTAGTATTGTTGTTATGTGGGTCGGCGATAATCGCATCGCAATTTCCGCCACAATTGATTTGTGTCCAAGTGCCCGTCAAGCCGACCATGTCTTCCGGCGGAGCGTTTCCGACAAGATTGATTACATCTCCCGGACAAGCGACTTGGGGTTCACCTGCGGTGACACCGAATGGCTCACCTACATAGAAGGAGATGTCATCTACGTCCCAACATGTTAATACACCATCGACATAATAATTCAAAGCAATGTGAAAGGTATAGGTGCCTGGAGTTGAAAGGTCGAAAAAAGTATATGCGTGGATACCGGTAGTAGGCAAAGAAGCACCTGCGGGTTGTTGGGATACATTGATCGAAATGCTTTGCCCTGATGATGTGAATATGCTGTTGATATAGTCTGCAAGTCGAATGGTGTAATCATATAAAGGGTCGCCGCAAAATAAATATTGGTCATCCTCCAGATAGAGTGTTCCTCCCTCGAAAAGCCTAAAAGATTCGGAGGTTCTACAAGTTTCGAGACAAGGCAAGTCCGGGCAGGATAATTCAACGCCATCATGGAAAACGACATAGTCGTTGGAGTTACTTAGGAAATTGACTTCAATTGTACCAGAGAGTCCGTCGAAACAGGTCGTTTCGTTTTGTATGTATTCAAGTATAAAATTTTCGATATGTTGTCCTGCATTTTCCGAATTATCCGCCGCATTTATGTTAGGGAATTCAACAGGTATTAAACTCGATGTGCCGTCTCCACAATCAGGGCTTAAAAGATATTTAGTCCCCCATACGATTAATAGATAAGATCCGTCTATGAATTCTACTTGCCCGCTAGCTCCCGGAGTAAACGTGATGTCGAATTCGTTTCCATTTTGCTGGATGTCAACGGAGCCTTGGTTGAGCAACTGAGAAGCATTGACAGAATATACGGTGTTATCGTAATAGGGTTGGTGGAATTGAAAAGTCGTTGCTGTAGTCAATGGATCGCAAATGGTTTCGATTACTCGGTTCAAAACCGGACCCTCTACCAAAACCGGACTGTAATTATAAGTGACTTCAAAAGTGCTTTCCTCACAAGGGGCATTGTTAAAAACCGTATAGTGAAATACATATTGCCCTGCAACATCCAATGTTACTTCTGCATCTCCTGTCATTTGATCTGTGGATCCGACGGTCGCCGAGGATCCGCCCGGAGCGGAAATCAACTCCCAAATAGCTGACGCCCCGTTTCCGGGACGTGAACCGTCCAATAACTTTTCCGGTCCCTCGCAGTTTTCATTGTTGTTTAGAATTTGTCCGTCGACCATTCCAGAAACGTCATACTGCGTATGCATGAAATCAATCGTGACTTCGTTTGAGGTGTATACGCACCCCCCGCCTGTTAAACTATAGCTGACTGTTAATACATTGTATCCGAAATTATACCAATAGATATTACCGTTTATTATTTCATCCATGGTAATGACGATGCCTTCTCCTTGGACATACTCAAAATCTGCATATGTGTCATTGGTCAAAGCGATACTGATTTCTTCTCCGATTATAGGTTCATTAATTGGGAGGGTAATCGTGTTACAGGCATATACTAATGGATCGGTAAATATTTCCGGTTGAGTAGGTTCGGGATGAATGGTCACTACCGCGGATTGATTACAACTGACCATAGGGATATCATCCGGATTGGAAGTTTGACAGTCCACACATATTTGGAATGTATATTCTCCTTCCGGAAAAACCCCACCCAAATAGGTGACTACCGGTTCAAAAGGGTCATCACTTAAATCGAAAAATATATCAGTCAATAAATTAATAGAAGCCGCTCCGTCATAATTGACGATGCTCCATTGTACATTGGGCAAGTTATTGAAGTCTTCCGAATCCACTCCTGTTAAAGTGATGGCACTCTCCCCATGACAAATGCCTTGGGGTGGTCCGGCATTCGCCGAACAATCTCCCGAAGAGGTCGGGTCACAACTCTCGAATATACCAATGGAAATTTGATCGGTTCCGCTTAGGATGAATCCGCTCCCTAAGGATCCGTCTATCAGTTCGACGGTGATGATATATGTCCCCGCAGTAGAAAATGTGTGGCTTACAGATGAACCGGCATTTGTATAAACAGTACCGTCTCCCATATTCCAATTGTAAATATAGGTTCCCGGAATTTCAGGGTTGAAAGGCGAAGCGGTAAAAAATATTTCCGATTCCGTACAAGGGGTAGAGGGGATATTCGCCGTTAATTCTGCATCGACTGAGCAAGGAACGGGCGTGCCTCCGACACAGACGGCATGCCAAGCTTCTTCCATATTTTGGATAAAAGCACAAGAGTAACCGAGGTCTTGAGCGGCCGCGATAGAGGCGTTACGCATATCAATGTATTCCGTATTCAATCCGACATATCCATTGATTAGGGCATAGAATAAAATATCCGTCATTAATTCGAATGAAGTTGCGAAACTTGAACCGGGGGCAAAATTGATTGCCGACCCTACATCATATGCTTCAGAAGTAGCTCCTGCACAACCGCAATTAGAGCCTGTACCTCCTTCAACCATGAGATAAAACCAATGATTCATGACGCCGCTGTTGGAGTGGACACCGAAATTGTCCGTAGGGCTGCCCCCTTCCGTATCTTGCCAATGAGGTCCTCCATAACACCATGGTTGGGGAGATGATAAGATGCTTCCTGGATCTTCGAATGATCGTATGCCACCCGGAACAACTTGCTCGCCAATCAACCAATTGTACGTTCCGGTCGCATAATTTTCTACCGCCAGTCCGAATATATCCGCAAAGGCTTCATTGAGGGCGCCCGATTCTCCCGAATAAAATAAATCTGCAGTGTGTGAAATAATGCCATGGGTGAATTCATGACCGACTATATCGACGCTGGTGTAAGGAGTGCCCGATCCATCCCCGAATACTAGATGGTTTTCCGAAGGACTATAATAAGCATTGCTCATGCCACTGATATAATAGTTGTTAATTGTCGTGGCCGGATTATTGTCAAAACCGATATAACCATGTGTTTCATTGAAATAGTCATGGGTCACGCCGATTCCCCAGTGGGAGTCCAAAATCCCTTGGTCAGCTCCGGTATATCCACTAAAATCAGGAGTGGGAGAGGAGGCTATATTCGAGACTCCGGGAGCACCATAATAGGTTCTGATATTCCTGGGAGCATCAAGTAAGGTGTATTCGGAACCCGAATCATCCATTTCCACGCTTCTGACTCCGTGGTAAAATGTCACCACATCGTTTTCGATATGATGGACATGTCTATTAGATGAAATGATTTTACCATTATAGGCATCTATATAAAAAATAACGGATTCGGTTTCCTTGACGGGCTTAGCGACAACTTCATAACAATGTTTGACTTCACTTAGGTTTCCGTCCAAACTAGAACTGAAGTACACGGACTTCGTATGACTATTTAGTGTTGCATTCGCTTGAAAGGTGAAGGTTCGGGTTTTGTTGTTGAAAATAGAATATTGGTCACTTTCGAACGCTTGGTCTAAGGTTGCCGTCACTTTGTCCATCCCGATTATATTTCCGGAAGGAATAGGTAATGAATTGATGAGTCGGGTACCATTGACTAAGTAAATAGAACCGCCGATTTTGCCATGTGTATTTACTCCACAGCCTACAAGCGGGATACCGTTTTCATGGCGATACCTGAATATTTTATGAACATTTCCTTGTTTGTCTTGGCTTTGGGTATGGAGTTCAGGAGAAAAGCCGTTGTGACTGTAATTTTTCATGAATTGGACTTCAGTCATGAGTCCGGAGTCATACCTGTTGAAAGTCATGTTCTGGGAATAGGAAGGGAAGCTAAAACTTAGATAGAGCAGTAAGAACAATAAATAATTTAGCATTTTCATTTTTGCAAAATTTGAATGGTAATTAAATTGACCAAGTGTACTTATTACACAGTTTACTTGGTGATTCTATTAAAATAGAATTTGCTTTAGAGTGCCTGTCTAAATGTTTTTTGTTACCGTTGATTGCATTATTTATTGAACTTGTTTATTGTGATAACACCTATTCGTTTCTGCTCGTTTCTGATACCGATAGCACTAAAGCGGGAGATTGGGTCGGAACTGATATTAGAGGAGCTAATATTCGAAAAGATTATTTTTTGGGGGGGCGATGCTTCTTGGAGTGAGTTATTCTTGAACAAGTTGTTTACCAAAGTATTGACTCGATTTCCATTTTTACTAAAAATTATCAAAAGTCCACATTGTATAAATAATGTT
>JAHDCE010000674.1 GCA_020630045.1 Saprospiraceae bacterium
GGGAAATGGTGTCGAGATTACAGTATTATGACAGAATAAGCACCATTGCTTTTTACTTTTGTAGTTGGATAATGGTACGCTGTATTTTCCTATGGTTTCAAACTACAAAATCATAACCGTCACTCATAAGCAAACGGATTTGAAAAACATCGGTCGATATGTCATCGAGGCGGATGCCGATGCTATTTCAAATCGTTTGGAACAAGCGGGAAAAGCACTTGGGATAGATGAAATCATGTACCTGTTCACATGTAATCGAGTTCTTTATCTGTTATATACCCCCAATAAAGTAGATTCCGGTTTTACCAAACAATTCGCCGAAATCGTTTACGGTCAAGATACCGACTCCTTGGACTTGTTCAGCAGTTATGAAGGTGAAGATGCCATCAGGCATTTGTATGAAGTCGCTTCGTCCATAGATTCCTTGGTCGTTGGTGAGCGGGAAATTTTTCGTCAATTGCGAGAAGCTTATACCCATTGCCATCAACAAGGACTTACCGGCGATAGCATCCGGCTCTTGATGGACGAAACGGTTCGGACTGCGAAGCGTGTCTATGCCAGTACTCGTATCGGAGAAAAACCGGTTTCCATTGTTTCCCTAGCCATTCAAAAACTATTGAATGCGAATGTGTCAAAAGAAGCGAGGGTGATTTTGTTGGGTGCCGGGCAAACCAATACCTTGGTCGGCAAGTTTTTGGCGAAGCACGGTTTTACGAATGTCGCAGTGTTCAATCGGACAATGTCCAAAGCGGAAGAGCTAGCCGCATTGGTCAAGGGACAAGCATATAGTTTGGATCAATTGCCAGAATACTCCAAGGGTTTTGATGTGATGTTCACCTGTGTGGGAACCATCGAATCCTACCTGACCCAAGAGCTATACTTAAGTTTGGCTAACAGAGAGGTCGGAAGAAAAATCATTATTGATTTGGCGATTCCAAACAATGTATCTCCTGATGTAAAGGTGGCTTTGAATGTCAAATATATTTCCATTGAGGACTTAAAAGCCTTGGCGGAACGGAATCTGTCTTTCCGAGCGGGGGAAGTGGAAAAAGCAGGGGTTTATGTTGAGGAATCCATTGATGTGTTCAATAAATTGTATAAGCAACGACAAGTAGAATTGGCCATGTCGGGCTTGCCCCAAAGAATCCGTGAAGTTAAAGACCGTGCCCTAGAAGAAGTTTTCCGTAAGGAAATGGAAAACTTGGATGACGATACCCGTGCCCTTATTGGTCGAATGATGGGCTATATGGAAAAAAAATGTATCGGGATTCCCATGAAAGTCGCCAAAGACGCCTTGTCATAGTTATTTGATACGCCTTGATTTAGGATTGTTCACCTACGACTTCCCAAAGTAGCGATTCCTCATTTTCCTTTTTCATTCTTGCGGAAATTTTCATGGCTTGTTCCTTGTAACAATATTGATTCCACAAATCTTTTAATTTCTCTTCAAACACCTTTTCAGTCAATTTGCTGATGGCGATACCTAAAGGGCCGGCTCCTAGGTCTGATACGATTCGGTTCCAAAAAAACTGATCGACGATATGTGGAATAATCAGACTGGCACAGCCATGTTTTAGTACCGTATGTGTCGTGCCCGAACCGCCATGATGCACGACAGCGTACATTTTTGGGAAAACCCATTCATAAGGAATATTCTCGACGAAATGAATTTGGTCTGAATGTGTGTCCGGTCGTTCAAGCCCTCCCCAAGAGGTATTGACAATGGCGGGTATGCCAAGCCGCTCTAAAGTGTTTAGTATGAGTCGAGTGATTTTTTGGGGTCTATCATTTATCATACTTCCGAATGAAACGAAAAGAATTTTTTCGTTTTGATTGATGAACTTTAACAAGGACGAATCCGGCGTCCAATTCCGTGTTTTTGCTCGTTCATAATACCCGACGACCTTTACTTGTTTCGGCCAATTGGAAGGAGGTGTGAAAAGGACTTTTGAAAACGTATAAATGGCTTTCATGTTGTAAAGTCTGGCCTGCCTGATTTGCCGAGTAGTGATGGTCGGGTTGAAATCATCAATGAACTCTTTACAAAATTTCAAGGCCATCCGAGATGTGATACGATTGATCCAATGATATGATTTTAGGTTGAGCCAATGTCCGTAATTTCCATTCCCTTTAATCATCATGACGGAATGGTCTTTGACCGGATGCTGAATACAAGGAAGTGGACTTAAG
>JAHDCE010000675.1 GCA_020630045.1 Saprospiraceae bacterium
AAAATCACCGAAGGAAAATTCATCCAACAAAACCAATAAAACCATGAAAAATACTTTTCTTTTTATTTTAGTTTGTTTTCTTTTTTGGAACTGTCAAAACACGGTTCAAAACGAATCGGAACCGGCAACGAATGTTGAAGAAAACACACCTGCCCAACCTGAAGAAACAGACGAAACATCCGTACAAAAACACCCTACAAAATCGCTTTCCTTATTGGAAATTTATCACCAATTGGATGAGAATAAAAATTACCCGATTACCCAAAAAGGAAATCAATTCGTATCACAGTCCAATGCGGAATATGAAATCACTCCGATAGTAGATACGTATAATGGTTATATTGAAATAAGCGACTCCGGAACCGGCGGTGGGAACATCACCCAACAAACGGTCTTATTTAGAAAGAAAGACGGTACTGCCATCATCGGATTACAAAAAAGTGAATTCGATGGAATGTTCGTCAGTTCTACGCTTTCATTTAAAAAACATGATGGTTCGAATTGGGTGGACGCCACTCAAGAAGTTTTGCCGGAAGGCATATTTGAATTCGCCAATTCGGGACTACCCGCTCCTTGGAACGAAGCGCCTGAAAAACTACTTCAAGAATTGTTCGAAAAAACATATGAACTTCCTCGACTCGGCACCGATTTGCAAGAGCATACTTCCTCCATAAAACTCATGATGAAATGCGACGGAGGCGAACCTTCGGACGAATTGGCTCCTTGGTGTAAAAAGGCCAGAGGTGAATTCAGGGTTACCCAAACCCGTACTTTTTCTTGGGATAAAGCGTCGGGGACTTTTTCGTTGGCTCAATAGATGTTATTTCCATATGTATCGCTTTTCTCATTTCTTATTCATATTCGTTTTCTTGGGTTCCGGATGCTCAATCCAATTTCCCAACCAAATGGCGCCATTCACAAATGGTTGTTCGATAGACGGCGGATTAGGACAGCCCGATTATTCGGAATTACCTAAATTCATCAGAGTCGGACTGGAACAATTAGAAGGAATTGACCGCGATTTCGAAATCGTTTATTCTAATGAGTTCATTGATGGTGGGGAAGATCCTTTGAAGATGAATATCGCCCTATTCCATCAAGGCAATGTCATCTTATATGACATTGCTTTCAAGGAGGATAAGCCCCATTTTTCAAAAAGGGAATTGTCAAAAAAAGAAAGGAAAATATGCTTCCAAGTCGCAGACTATTGGATGGACATGGTATGGGAAAGCAGCATTAAATGTGCTGCCGACACGTATGAATCTTATGGTTATTTGTTCTTAAGAAAAGAAAACCAATTCCAATATTATATTCACATACAAGATTGTGAGTTTGACGAAGCTCCGGCATTTGGAATTAATAAAAACGTAATGGAAATGATCGGTATTTTCAACCACTAGTTCGATTGCCCCGAATGCCATCGACTACCCCTCCTTATCATAATACAACTTGTAATATTTCCTGCCGTCCTCTTCTTGTCCTTTCTCGATTTGGGAACGGTCTCCGTGGATATAAACGCTGAAATTCTTATCCAATTTTAAAATACTTTTAAAGGAGCGGGATTGCTTCTTGACGGCTTGTTCTGAAATATCGAATCCTTCGTTGACGAACATTTCGTTTTCTTCCCGATAGCCTTTGTCAAATTCCCGGAAGGAAGAAATAACGGATTCGTTTTGGAAAACGGACTCTTCGAATTCTTTGGGGTCGTAGGCGTCATTATTTTTGAAATAATCCATCGTCCGATTCAATAAATCGATTTGATCGGCTTTTTCCACTTCAAACTCTTGGGAGAGCTGCTTGGTCACATAACGTTTTGTGATTTGTAGGGCATCTTTGGTATTGTGGAAGTCATTGTTACCGGGCTTGATTTGTAAAAAATCATTGACCCAATATCGTGTTTCACCCGTCTTTTTGGTGTTGTCGATATTGAGCACATCGAAGCCCCTGTCCTCTCCGTTGTTGAACACCAAACAACCTTTATCGATTCCGTTCAAATCAAATCCGAATTCGTGATTGATGGAATACGATTCGGACTCCCCTTTCATTTTTAGAAATGCCGTATCGGATTCGGATTTGAAAATTCCGATGCCGTCCACGAATTCGCCATCTAGCCCCAAGTGATGAAAGACGACTACATTCAACTCTCCCGCCTTGACTTTGGGGTGGTCTGAATGTTCG
>JAHDCE010000676.1 GCA_020630045.1 Saprospiraceae bacterium
ACCGGGTGCAATTTCGCATTGGTCCTTTCGGACAACTCCCTGACCACTCTTCAAAAAACGACCTTGGCGGCTTCCCTCTGCGAATACGTTTGGGATGAGTCTGCGAATACCTGGAAAACCGCCTGGGACATCGCCCTCGAAGCCGAAGCCGGATACGTCGCCGATGGCGGTACGGAAGGCGCCTTGTCCGCCGAAACCGTATTCATGGGAATTTACATCAATTCCCGTGATCGTTTGCTCAAAAAAGTGTACATGAACACCACCGGTTGCGCCTATCTCGACACCGATTTGGATTTCATCATCGACCAAGGAGCGCATGCCGGCTACCAAGCGAATTATACCGATACAGACACCGTCATCGAAGAATGGGAAGACCTCGCCGATATGGCGGCGGCTAACGATATGTCGGGCATGAACCATTTGCCGGAAGGCACACAACAAGCTATGGACGCCGCTGTCGCGCAAATGCCATGCGGCGTGTCGCGTGCAGCCGAAAATACGGTACAGGAAAGGGTCGGCGAAGGCCAAACCTGCGCGAGTGATTTCAATATTGATGTCAAGTTCCGCTGGGACTTGTCCCCCTTGGACATCACACCGCTCAATCCCGGTTTGATTGAGATTCCGATTCTGATGGGATATACTTCCCCTTGCTTGTATTCCGACTGTTCCTTTCCGGAAAAAATGGCATTTTTATCCGCTTTGCGGAATGCCATCAACACTTCCGATGAGGTGATTCTTTCCCTTACGGGAAATGAAATGTTGGACGGGACGCCTTGGCATGCCCTCCTAGGAGGAATGGATGAAAACGGCGGAGAATACCGCTTGCGTGACCTCGTCGTTTACCAAGAAGGAGAAGGCTTCACCTTCAAGTTTCCGGGTACCTTGCAATGGGACGAACCCTTCTCGGACGCCGTCATTTTGTACGACTACGATTGTGGTGGTACGGGCGGTCAAGAGGTGTTCCCTTTCCGTTACAATGAATGTCCCGAATTGGAATATGAAAACTGCCTGTGCAATGACATCGCCCGACTCATCGAATACGATTTCGAAGGGGACGAAGCCGCCGCCCTCCAACATTTGGCGGAAGCCCATCCGGAAGTGGGGGATGCCTCGACCTTCGGTGATATTTGGGACATCTGTAACAACGGCGCCTATTCCGATCAGGAAACGTTTGCGGCCTTGTTGGAAACACAAGGAATCACCCTGCCCGAGTCTTTCGAATGTTGGGACGACACGCCGACCGATTGCGCGGGCATAATCGCCGAACAAGCGGCGGCGGAAACCCAAAACAACATCCAAGCGGCGCTGGAAGCCTTGTTGGATGAAGGCATCCGCGCCGTATATGAAGACTGTATGAACCGGAGCGGCGAAGGCATCGACGAACTCAAGCTCAAGATGCCCGCCCAAACCATGCATTTCACCCTCTACTATTACGACCGTGCGGGGCAACTCGTACAGACCGTGCCGCCCGCCGGCGTCCGATTCATGACCGAGAGCGAGGTGGATCAAATCGTAGCGGCGAGGGAAAGCGGTGGCGCGGCATTCGATCCCGCATTGCTCAACAAAAAACACCGCATGCGTACCACCTACCGATACAATAGCATCGGACAAATCCATAGGAGCGAATCGCCCGACGGCGGAGCGGTGGACAACTATTATGACGACTTGGGACGTGTCCGGTTTTCCAGGAACGCTAAGCAGAAAGAAGACGGTACCTTCGCCTATACCCGTTACGACGAGTTGGGTCGTGTGGAGGAAGGAGGGCTAGCCACCATCACCGCTACCGACGGGGAGGCGTTCTTCACCCATTCCGTACTGTCGGACGACAACATCAACAACGCCACCGGTTATCCCGTGGACGGCAGCGACTTGGCATTGAGCCAACGTGTCATCACTTTTTATGACGACCCGGAACCCATCGCCCACAACTATTTCAAAGATGAAGACGGTATCGCCATCGGACAACAGAATACCCGTGGACGGGTGGTCGGTACCACTTACAAGGGCTTCGACGATGAAGTGACCCATATCGCGGCATATACCTATGACATCATGGGCAATGCGACGGAGTACGTTCAATTCTATCCCGGCCTTTCGGCCAACGGTGTGACGGGTGACGCCTTGTCGGCGAAACATTTCAAATACGAATTTGATTTGTTGAGCGGCAAAACCAT
>JAHDCE010000677.1 GCA_020630045.1 Saprospiraceae bacterium
TTTCCGATAATTTTGCGGCTAAGGTAAAACCAATCCGGCATAAACAAAAAACGGTTGAGCCGAATATGGACGGCAATAATTTATCAGGAGTCTGTTTACATTTACTACATCAATTATCAAAAAAAGCTATTATGGCCAGGCCCGTCATCAACAAAACCTATTTTTACACCATGAATCTTGTCCACAAGGCTTTGTCTTTTGGATTATTCGTGACCGTCATACCCTTTTTAATCGTTGAGCGATCGGGCGAACCTTTCGAACTCAGTTGGTGGGTCACAGGTTTGTTTTGGTTCGGGTTCGTCATGGTCATCAGTATTATTTTTTCAAGATTGATGAGATCAATAGAGAGTGTTCCTGAATTCCCTGCTAAGGTCAAAAAATATTTCAGTGGCATGATTGTCACTTGGGGACTTTGTGAAATGCTAGGAATCGTTTGTAACATCCTTTATTTCATGACAGGGGAATGGTATATGTTGATATTTACATTGATGTCATTGTTCCATATATTAAGTTATAGTCCTTCTAGGAAACAACTCCTTTCCATCGCGTCTTGGAACATGAATGAAAAGAAAATACTAAATGACCCGAATGCGGTGTTATTTAATCAGGATCATTAAATACATTGCAATTACAATACATCAAATCATAACCAAAAATATGAAGTGGGTATTTCTCTATTTATTCGCCATTCTGATGATTAGCAATTCATCCGCAATGGAAACATTTGAAATCGAATCGAGAATCATCAATGACAAATATGATATTATCGTACGCCTTCCGGCGAATATGGAAGACGGTAAATCTTACCCGTTAATATTATATTTAGATGCCGGATTAAATGCAGGAAAAACGATACCAAATTCTTTTTCTTCAAAAGTGAAAGAGAAGCATATTCTAGTCGGCATCAAACACCAAGGAAGTTACAAGAAAAAAAGAAGGCGTGATTTTTTACCTCCACACATTCAAAGAGGGAAATCGTTTTATTCCAACGATCCGAATTATGGGCAAGCTAATAATTTCCATCAATTTTTAAAACATGAATTGTTACCTGAAATAGAAAAAAAGTATCCCATTCAAAACAATAACAAAACAATAGTCGGGCACTCATTCGGAGGACTTTTCGCCATATTCGCATTGATGCAAGAGCAACCGATATTCGATTCTTTTATTGCCATAAGTCCATCCCTTTGGGTCAACAATTCCGTCATGCTGAGGGTTGAAACTTATTTCCATGAAAAACACGATTCCCTTTCGGGAAAATTATTCATTTCGGCCGGTTCTTTGGAGATTTTCAATCGTATCTTAGGAAATGTAAAAGCATTTTCCAATCGACTTAAAAAACGGGGATACGAGGAATTAAAATTATGGCAAAAAATCTATTCGATGAAAAGTCATAATAACTACACCCACTTGGCAATACAAGATGCGGAGTCATTTCTTTTTAAGGAAGAATAAAAATAGAAACATTTTTCGCGGAAGCGAAATCCCCTAACCACGCTTCAGCTTTTTGCAGCCATCCATCCAGAGATGAATGCGAAGCAAAATCCATGAATATAAATAATATCCTCTGCGTGTCTTGGGTAATACCCGTTCGCTCCGAGTCACTTGTAGGACTACCGAATGCCCCAACCTCGTCCCTGAATACAGGAAGATTATGAATATTCAATTCCCCGCGTCCTAGGGCTTGATAGGGTTCGTTTTCCTTCCCTCTTCCTAGGGTTATGGCTCCTTGTATTTTATCCACATCATAACCACATATTGAAAAGCCACTAGAAAATGAAAGCAAGTTGACGACATCCACCACATTGTTAATCGAATACAATCCTTTCCCTTGCAAGATTCTCCTCATTAGCGCTTCGGCAGAAGGTCTATATCTCCCCGGCTTTTTCCCTAGCGACTTATAGGCTGTACGTGTAGCGCCATTAACCGGATGCCCGCTAAGGTCTTCTATTGAAAACCGCTCTTTTAATCGCTCCTCGCCTACCCGAGCTTCCTCGGTGAATTCGGGACCGGAAAGTTCGACTTCAATATCTGCCATCAAACATCCCAACCGGAGTGCAGGGCAATGGGTTTTGATTGTTTGTTCAATTTCTATATTTATCATTGTTCAAAAATAGATGTTATATTTTTAAAAAAAAATTGAATACGATGGCAGCGAATAAAGCCCCTA
>JAHDCE010000678.1 GCA_020630045.1 Saprospiraceae bacterium
AAACTAAAAATTACGATTTTCAAATCGACAACTTATTTTTTGTCTGTTACTTAATCAGTTTTATTTACTTGACTTTTTATTGCGGAATATGAATCCGGATGGTAGTTCCTGATTCTCCATCGGAGATAGCGGAGATTTCCCCATTATAGATATCCACGATTTTTCGGCAAACAGCTAATCCGATTCCGGTGCCATCGGCATTGAGTTTGTCTATCCTTTTGAATATGCCGAATACATATTGTAGCAAATCCGTAGGAATCCCTATTCCATTATCTGTTATTTCAATAATGAAATCTTTTCCATCACCATGAATGTTGATGTCCACTCGATGCTCTCTTTCAGGGTGTTTGAACTTGATGGTATTGGTCAACAAATGATCCGCTAAGTTCCTCACTAGGATTCGATTGAGTGGAAAATCTTCTTTCACTTCAATATTGAATTGTAGTTGATGGTCCGGATAACGGAATTCCATTTTTTTAATAGAAGATTCAAATGCTTCGGATACTTGTATGATCCGTTCTTCTTTACGTCCTTTAGATTCGATAGTGGCATATTCCAATAGACTGTTCAATTGGTTGTCCATTTTGTCACAGCCTTGAATCAGGAAAGAAATAAATTCACTCAACTCCTGATTTTGTTCATAATCTTTCAGCAACTTCCTTTGTAATAAAGTGCTGAATCCGGAAATGGAACGAAGTGGTTCGCGGAGGTCATGCGCGATGACGAATGCGTATTCTTTCAATTCTTGGTTTTGTCGATATAGAATTTGATTTTGTTTTTCTATGAACTCATTCTTTTTGGTGAGATTGTCGATATCTTCAGCTTGTTGTTCGATAACATCTTCAAATTCTTGTTTTTCAATATCCCTGATTTTTTGTTCCAGTTCGGATATTAAAAAATCGGAATATAACAGTGCCGAATCCATATTGTTTTGTTGTCTTAAGATGGATCGGATGCCTTGTAGGTTGAGTATTTTTTCTTGAAATATCCCTAGTGAAATGGCCTTGTCATATCCCTGCTCAAAATGGTATAATGCAGTAGGTAAATCATTCATTCTTTTGAGGACAGTTCCCATTTTTCTATGGCAATAAGACTCTAGGAAATTGTTGCCGATTTCGTTTGCCAACCTCAATGCTTTTTCATAACATTCAATGGCTTTGGGAAAATCGCCGATAAAGTCATGGGTATCCCCTAGACGTTCCCAGATGACGGTTTCGGTTTCCTTATTATTGGACTGAGTTGAAACCTCAAGCGCTTTTTCAAATTGCTCGAACGCCAAGTCGAATTTGTGAATTTTGGAATAAAGGAAACCCCAATTGCTGTGGGTATTCGCCATGCCGCCGAGTTGGTTGAGTACCTTGGTTTTTTCGGCTTTATTCAAATATTTTTCGGCTTTTTTGTAATTGCCGAGTTGGATATTGATCATTCCGATATTACTATACAAAGCTCCAAAGTGTTCCTTGATATTAAGTGCTAGGGCTTCATAGTAACAAGCAAGTGCATCAGCGAATTTTTCTTCAGATTGATATATCGCTCCTTTGTTGGAAAGAAAAAGACAATTGAGCACGGGGTCTTCTATGTTTTCCATTTTATCGTCCAAATATTTGAATTGGGCTTTCGCCAAATCAAACCGGGCTTTGCGGGCATAATTATATGCCTTCATGGAAATCAATTGTATCTCTAATTGAGTATCGTCCAATTCCCGGGCGATGGGTATGGCACGTAGAATATGTGATTCCGCTTTAGCGAAATCATTGAAGTAGTAAGTTTTGATTGTTTTTAACTCTTCATCTAATATTTGACGTAAAGATGAATTCGCCATTTTCGTATTTTGGTTGTTTGGTATGGCTCTATCCGTTTCGTGTTGCATAATTTTGCAAGTGTTTTTGATTTTTGCATCACCTGCCATTGGGGAGTCAAATGATGGTAAAATACAATTCGGGATAAGAGGGTGCGGTCTCATCCCAAAGATTCACTTTATTGTTTGGTGTGATAGGAACCTTGGCTTTCTCAATGCGCTGATTTTCCTGACATCTATACAAGTAGTACTCGGTCAAAAGTAATGTATAGATACAGGCGAGCAGATTTTTGTGGTAGTCAAGGCGTGAAAACCACGCATAGCCTAGCTACGCAAGGATTTTCACAACGCAGCCTACTGCGAAAATCCGC
>JAHDCE010000679.1 GCA_020630045.1 Saprospiraceae bacterium
CTTGCAGGAACTGGATTTTGAATCCAGCGCGTCTACCAGTTCCGCCACATCGGCTAATTGTATTAAGCGGGTGCAAATTTATTCAAATTTTGTCGAATCCGCCAAATGTATCGGCATTTAAAATAATATTTTTTTATCTCATTTAGTTCCTCTGCACTGGAATATTCTTCAGAATAATTGCTCAAAGTAGCTTCAATGCCTTGATTCAATGCGAGTTCCATCTCTTCGATACCTTTTTTTGTGGCTAGGAATTTTTCTGCATCAAAATCAAATTCCAACTCCATTAATGCCTCATTGACATCCATCATCTCCATCAAAAAGTCCTGGGGAATCTTTCCTTGGCCTTCTGGCTCAATAGCTCCTTTTAGTTCAAGGAGGTATTTCATCCTCAATTGGACATTGGAAAGAACCTTGAACGCCTCATTATTGAAGGAAGAAAGTTCAAGTATCCGATTTTGTTCCTCCTTGGATTTGTCCGTATGGAAATCCGGATGATATTCCTTGCTTAATGCATGATATTTTTTCTTCAAAGCCCGTTTGTCGACCTTGAAATCCCTAGGGATACCATAGAATGAAAAATAATCTTTCATTGCAATATGAGGTATTAAACAACTCCGATAGCGCGGAGTATATCCATGCCATTAGCGAATATCATCAGTCCTAAAATAAAGTACAAGCCGATATTCAAAAGTACATTCATTACCTTCTCGGGAATTTCCCTTCCGGTAATCATTTCAAACAAAAGGAAGACCACATAACCACCATCCAAAAGCGGAATCGGAAGCAGGTTCATGATAGCCAATATCAAAGAAAGGATAGCTGTAATTTTCCAAAACGAATGCCAATCCCAAGTAGGGGAGAATAAGCCCCCGATACTACCGAATCCTCCTAGACTATCCTGCACCTTCAAGTCACCCGAAAACATCATTCCGAAAGCCCTGAATTGTTTGCCGATAAAAGAACAACCACGATCAATGCCGCCGGTAAAAGCCTCTCCGGCTCCGAATTCTTGGGTTTGCATATCGAAGAAATAATCCATCGACTCATTGTTGGCGCCGATGGTTCCGTTTTCGGATAATGTAAGATTAACCGAATCACGCACGCCCTTCCTGACATAGTCAATCTGTACTTTTTTTCCTTTGTTTTCTTGTGCGATGGTACGAAACTGTCCGAAGAATCGTATATCGTTTCCATTGATACCAATTAGGCTGTCACCTTTCTCCAATCCTGCTCCTTCACCTGGACCGCTTTTATCCAATTTGCTGATGACAAAAGGAGAGTTGGGTATGGCGATGGACTTGTCCTTGTTCTTACTTTTCAATAATTCCTTGATCGCTGCTTCCGGAACCTGAATGACTTGCTCCTTCCCGTCACGAACGACTTTTATCGTCTTACCACCATCCAAGGCCAAGTATTCGCGGATGAGCCCAGGGTTGAATCTTTCAAAGGTGTTTTTACCGACTTCAAGTATTTTATCACCATTTTGTAAACCCAACTGTTCTCCTAGGTCATCGATATAGATTCCTTGGGTCACTTGGTCGTTCGGCAGGTATTTTTCACCCCAAACGAATAAAACCATTCCGTAAAGGAGAAAACCCAAAATGAAATTGACGATAACACCACCCAACATAATGATGAGTCGTTGCCACTTCGCCTTGGCGAGATACTCGTCCGGTGCGGGTTCGCGTCCCATAACAGATTCGTCCCGGCTCTCGTCCATCATACCGGCAATCTTTACATAACCACCCATCGGAAACCAGCCGATACCGTATTCCGTGTCACCTACTTTCTTTTTGAACAAGGAGAAATTCATCTTGTCCGGAAAAGGAAATAAGAAGTCAAAGAATAGATAGAATTTCTCTACCCGAGTCCCGAACATCCGGGCGGCGGCATAGTGCCCCCATTCATGCAAAGTAACAAGGATGGTCAGACTTAAAAACAGTTGTGCAATGATTATTAAAGTACCCATTTGGCTGAATATGTGCTTATGTTATTGATGGGGGAATTTGATCTGATAAATTCCCTCGCTATTAAAAAGGTGTGCAAAGGTAATGAAACGACAATCATAGAATGACAATTGTTCGCTAATTTGTGTTTTTTTAATACCTTGATTATTGATGTGATGACCTCGATTAAAATACCACCATTATGAATAATGATTTTTT
>JAHDCE010000042.1:0-9189 GCA_020630045.1 Saprospiraceae bacterium
TTTTAACCACGAAAATTTTTACGACTTCACCGGACTTTTCATCCGGCAATCCGACGGCGGCAACCTCCAATACTTTCGGATGACCGGCGATGACTTCTTCTATTTCATTGGGATAAACATTAAATCCTGAAACTAGAATCATATCTTTTTTACGATCTACGATTTGGAAGTAACCGTCCTCATGCATCATACCGATGTCGCCCGTACTGAGCCAACCGTCTTTGATGACTTCAGCTGTTGCTTCGGGGCGGTTGTAATAACCCTTCATGACCTGAGGCCCCATGACTTGGATTTCTCCGACTTCTCCTTGGGGAAGTACGCTACCATCTTCACCTGCAATGCGGACATCCGTCGAAGGAACAGGTACGCCGATAGTTCCTAGTCTTCCTGTACCGTCAATCGGGACACAGGAAACTACGGGAGAAGCCTCAGTCATACCATAGCCTTCTGCTAGGAAACAGCCTGTGACTTGTTGCCATCTTTCGGCGACCGGACGTTGTACGGCCATTCCTCCCCCTACACAGGCTTTGAGATTTGAAAAGTTCAAATCTTTGAACTCAGGGTTGTTTAATAGGGCGTTAAACAGAGTATTGACCCCTGTCATTACTGAAATATCATATCGTTTGAATTCCTTCATTACCGACTTCAGGTCCCTTGGGTTCGTGACCAAGACATTGAGTCCTCCTAGGGTCATCATGGCCAAGCAATTCACTGTAAAGGAGAAGATATGATACATCGGAAGCGGAGAGAGCACTTTTTCTTTCGCTTCTTCCAGTTCCGGTTTCATGATGGCGTAAATCTGTTGCATATTGGAGACCAAGTTCCGATTGGTCAACATAGCTCCTTTTGCCACACCGGTTGTTCCTCCTGTGTATTGTAATAATATGACATCATCCGGGTTTCCTTGACGGCGAGTAATGGTGAATTTTTTTCCTTGGTTGACCGCATCTTTGAATTTGACGGTATTGGAAAGGTTGAATTTCGGGACACCACCTTTTACATTTTTCACGACAAAGTTGATGAGTCGTCCTTTGAATACGCCCAGCATTTCTCCAATGGAAGTGGTGATGACTGTTTTGATGTCCGTATCACCTATGATTTCCTGCAAGTTGGAAGCGAAGTTTTCGGCAATGACGATCGCCTTGGCACCGGAATCGGTGAATTGGTGACGCATTTCCCTAGGCGTATAAAGCGGGTTGGTATTCACCACGACTAAACCGGCTCTTAGCGCACCGAATAGTGCGATTGGGTATTGTAGGAGGTTCGGCATCATCAAGGCGATTTTGTCGCCGGGTTCCAATCCGCGGGATTGTAGGTATGCGCCGAAAGCTTCCGACATTTTATCGATTTCCTTGTATTTGAGTTCCGTTCCGAAATTGGAAAAGGCCGGAAGGTCTTTGTATTTTTTAAGGTTGTTATCAATCAATTCAACGAGGGTGGAATAAGCATCTGCGTCAATGTTTGCAGGTATTCCACTCGGATAGGCACTGAGCCAAGGTCTGAAATTGTTGGACATGATATTGATTCAATGTTTTAATGATGTTCAATCAACACTAGTACGACAAGAATGGTTGGATTTCTCCAATCCCATCATTCCAAAGTGTGATTGCTTATACTCCAAACTACTTAATTTCAAGTATAATTCTCCTAAATGTAGTAAAAACAGTTAAATCGTGGAAACGTGCCGGTTTAAAAATCCTTACCTTTGTACTTCAAACCCGATTCAAGAGACCTAATTAAGTTGCTGTTTTTATGTAAAATGGCACTTTCCAGAATATCGGCGGATATGAAAGATACATTATACCAACAGCTCGGCACAGGGAAAGAGCAAGGCAAAAAGGATTTCGTGGTCTTGATTGATCCCGACAAATTGAGTTTGAGGAATGTGGATGATGTCATCCGCCTTTCCATAGAGTCCAAGGTGGATTATTTTTTCATCGGCGGTTCATTAATCGTGAACAGCATGTTGGATGAAATTTTGACAAATCTGAAAAAGGCTTGTAATATTCCCGTCTTCTTATTTCCGGGAGGAACCAATCAAATCAGTTATCGGGCGGATGCATTATTGTTTTTGTCACTTATTTCCGGAAGGAACCCTGACTTGTTAATCGGGAAACACGTGGAAACGGCTCCGTTTCTCAAAATATCTCCCTTGGAAATCATATCGACCGGATATATGTTGGTTGACGGTGGTGTGCCGACAACGGTTTCTTATATGAGCAATACTTATCCGATCCCCGCGACCAAAGATGACATTGCGGTTTGTACCGCTATCGCCGGCGAATTCCTAGGACTGAAGTTGATGTATATGGATGCGGGTAGCGGAGCGAAGACGCCCATTTCCGAATCCATGATTGGTGCGGTGAGCGGTGCGGTGAATTGTCCGTTGATTGTAGGTGGCGGTATCCGAACACCGGAAAAAGCTGCGGCCAATGCAAGAGCGGGAGCGGATTTAATTGTTGTGGGAGATGCCATTGAGAAAGATCCTTCATTGGTAACAGAAATGGCGGCTGCCGTACACGAAGTTTCAGCAGTCAAAGTTTAATGGTCTCGATGGAACTATTTGCATAATCCGTTAATTGGAATGACCGAAAAACAAACAGTCTTTTGATAGAAGGAATCGTCATCAAATCCACAGGAAGTTGGTATCGGGTCAAAGCGGTGGACACAGGCCGTGTGTTCCAATGTAGGATTATCGGAAAATTCAGATTGGAAGGTAAAAAGTTGACCAATCCGGTTGCCGTTGGGGATCGGGTAAAATTGGTTATTGAAAATGAAGGCGAGTCCTCGGCCTTAATCAAGGAAATTCTCCCTAGGGAAAATTATGTCGTCAGGCAGTCCCCACGAAAAAAATTTTTCCTTCATCTTATCGCTGCTAATGTCGATCAGGCGATTGTACTGTCAACCATTCGAGAACCCAATCTCAAACAAGGGTTTATCGATCGCTTTTTGTTGATGACCGAGCCGTATAATATTCCTACGATTATCGTTTTCAACAAGGCGGATGTATTGGAGGAGGAAGATTTGGAGATTTACGCCGCCTTGGAATTCATGTATGAAGAAATCGGTTATGATGTTCGATTGATTTCCGCTTTGGATGGTGATGGATTGGAAGAACTCCGAGAATTGTTAAAGGATAAAACGACGCTGATTAGCGGGCATTCCGGTGTAGGGAAATCAACGCTCGTCAATCATTTGCAACCCGGATTGGAGATTGATACACAAGAAATTTCCAATTTTTCCGGTAAGGGACAACACACCACTACATTTGCAGAAATGCACGAATTGGATTTTGGAGGCCGAATTATAGATACGCCAGGTATTAAAAGCCTTTCATTTATCAATATGGAACCCCAGGAAGTCGCCCATAACTTCCGCGAATTTTTCGAATATTCAAAGGATTGCCGTTTTTCAAATTGCCAGCACATCAACGAGCCATCTTGTGCTGTGAAGGAAGCGATAGAAGCAGGGGAAATCAGTGAGTTGAGGTATATGAATTACCTCCAAATTTTAGATGACATCAACGATCAAAATCACTGGGATAGAGTGAAATGATATCATCGACGTTGCTTGAAAAACATCAATAACGCTTTCTCATAAGATTGGTCGACACTCATGGATACCGTGTCTTTGCCGGATCGGGAAAAAATGGATTTGAAATCCTCCCGATATTTTTTCGTCCGTTCATTGAAACGATCCCGTAGCGATTTGCTGGCGGTATCTACCAAGTAGCTTTTTCCGGTTTCAGCATCCGACATACGGACAAGTCCGATATTCGGTAGTTGTTCTTCGTTGGGGTCGAAAACTCGGATACCTACCATATCGTGCCGCTTGGCAGCCACTTGTAGCGGAATCGTATATCCCTCAGTCATGAAGTCGGAAAGGATAAAAACGATGCTCCTTTTTTTTAGAACATTGTTCATAAACCCTAGGGCGGCTCCTAGATCGGTTCCCTTGCTTTCAGGACGGAAATTGAGTAACTCCCGAATAATACGGAGGATATGAGAACGTCCTTTCTTTGGGGGGATGAATTTTTCGACCTTGTCGGAAAAGAAAATCACACCGACCTTGTCGTTATTTTGAATCGCTGAAAAAGCCAAAACAGCGCTGACTTCGGTGATGAATTCGTTTTTCATCAAGTTCACCGTTCCGAAAAATGAAGATCGGCTGACATCTATCAATAACATAACCGTCAGTTCCCGTTCTTCTTCAAATACCTTAATGTGGGGTTCGTTGGTTCGGGCCGTTACATTCCAATCGATATTCCGGACATCGTCGCCGGGATGGTAGTCCCTGACCTCGCTAAAAGACATCCCGCGTCCCTTGAACGCACTCTGGTATTCCCCGGAGAAGATATGTTGACTCAACCCCTTGGTCTTGATTTCTATTTTGCGGACTTTCCTGAGCAGCTCGGTGGTGTCCATATTACTTCCTTTTACTTTTTTTGTAAGAATATCTTGTATAGAAATGCATGACCGGATTGGAGCGCTTCAAGTATTCCTGCAAGTCATCATAAGATACGGTCGTTCCAACCCGTCCATAAATCGGGTTGAACGGCGTGCATACATAAATTCCGTTTTCGCGAATAGTGAACCGGTCGAATTCGGTATTTTGAATCCATTCTTTAAATCCCGCGTCTCCATTGACGGGCATCCATTCGATTCGGGCCATCACTTTTTCCCGGAGAAACTCCTTGTAACCGGAACCCGATTTGAAGATGTCGTCCCAATGCAATACTTGGTCATTAAGTACATCATAATTGATGGCATGGTCTTCATATCCGGTCTCCCAGCTTTTGTTAAATGTCATGAAACCGCTGAGAATCGTATCCGACATGAATTCCATCCGATGCCATCCTGCCGCTCCGGACTTCGCTCGGTCGTCGGGGCCCGGAAATGGGGTGTCCACCCGCATGGAATCCACATATATTTTACAACTTTTTTTCCAGTTGTCCACCACATAAGCGATTTGATTATTGAATCCCTTACTTCGTGTTTTGGGGAACGTTACGTCGTAAGTTGTCATATAGTCCTGGTATTCGACGCATCCGACAGTCAGTTCTTCTCTTTTACTGATTCCGAAGCGGCGACCTTCTTTATTTTCCCCTTCCGGGGAATAATAACCGGTAATTCGATCCTTGAGACCGAATTCGGAATCCATATTGGCGAGGAGGTTGTTGTTTTCGTCATAAAACCGCATGTCAAACCGTTTGTCGTTTGTCATTTCGCCTTGGACGACAATCGTGCTTTTGGTATCGCCGAATGTTCCTACACCTTCTATGGTTTCCAGTCCGTCTTGTTGAATGACAAAGTCAATGGGTTCTCCTAGGATTTCTCCGGCGTATCTTCTGATCCACTTGTTCTCTCCACAGTATCCGGGGAATTCCACTTCCTTGTTGACGATTTCCAATACCAAATCCGCCGCCCGGGTTTTTTCCCGGTTGAACCATTTCGCTTTTATGATTAAATCTTCGAAATGTATGATGCCTTCGACATGACCGGTAACGGATTCTTCTTCATCCGTTTCGCGGAGATTGAGGTCGTCGCCTTTTAGCTCGCCGACCAGTTTGAACTTTTGCCGGCTTCTCAAAAATGTGATGTATCCTTTACAATCCCGCCCGTCATAAGCGAGTATCGCAGATACTTCATTGATGCCGTCCACAGTCCCTTTGAAATGTTTCATCCAGTGGATGCGACGAGGGACGCGAAACAAGTCATACAATTCTTTTTCCGTTTTGGTCGGGTTTTCTACCGGATGGTTTTGAGCCATTATTTCCGGAAGGGAAAAAGAAAGAAAAGCAATAAGGACTAAGATATATTTAAAGGCTTTGTTCATCTCCATTATGGGACTTCTACAGTGTCTAGAATTTGTTTGATGATGTTTTCTTGAGTAATGTTTTCGGCTTCGGCTTCAAAGGTCAAACCGATACGATGCCCTAGGACATCGTAACAGACTTCGCGGATATCTTCCGGAGTCACATAGCCCCGTCTTTGGATAAAAGCATATGCTTTTGCCGCTAAGGCCATATTGATACTTGCCCTAGGAGATCCGCCATAATTGATCAAAGGTTTGAGTTTTTCCAATCCGTGTTGTTCAGGATAGCGAGTGGCGAATACGATATCGGTGATATAGTTTTCGATTTTCTCATCCATATAGACGGAACGAACCAGTTTCCGGGCACGGATAATATCGGATGTACTGACGACAGGTTTTACTTCCGGCATTTTTTCACCGGCCATGACCAATCTGATGATTCGTCTTTCTTCTTCTTTGGTGGGGTAGGTGATTTTGACCTTCAACATAAAACGATCCGTTTGGGCTTCCGGGAGAACGTATGTACCTTCTTGCTCAATCGGATTCTGGGTAGCTAATACCAAGAATGGTTCTTCCAGTTTATAGGTTTCATTGCCAATGGTAACTTGCCTTTCCTGCATGGCTTCAAGCAGGGCGGACTGCACCTTTGCCGGTGCTCGGTTGATTTCGTCCGCTAGGACGAAATTGGCGAAAATAGGCCCTTTCCTTACGGTGAATTCGCTTTTGGCCGGATTGTAAATCAGTGTACCGACAATATCGGCAGGCAGAAGATCCGGTGTGAATTGAATACGGCTGAACTCACCGTCAACACATTTGGAAAGTGTGTTGATGGCAAGTGTCTTGGCGAGACCGGGAAGACCTTCTAGTAAGATGTGTCCACGTGCTAATAATCCGAGTAATAACCTTTCCATCATCTTTTCTTGTCCGATGATGACCTTGCCGGTTTCTTCGAGTAGTCGTTCTACGAATGCGCTTTCTTGTTGAATTTGCAAGTTGAGCGCTTGAATGTCCAATGGTTGTTCCATCTTGATTGTAAAAAAGTATTTTAGTTATTGGATGTTATCATGACTTTTATAGAAAATTGTGATAACATCTATTTATTCAAATATTTCGCGGCAGCGTCGAGCTCCTCATAAAATTCTTCTCCATACTTGCGTATAATCGCCTCCTTGAGAAAACGATAAACAGGCAGTTGTTCTTGTTCTCCCAGCGAACAAGCCGCTGAACAAATGTCCCATTCATCGTAATTGAGGGCGGAAAATCCTTTTTTCTCGTTGTGTAATACCCTGATGGGGTATAAATGACAAGAAATCGGTTTTTTGAAATCCACCTTTCCGTCCAAATAGGCTTGTTCGATACCGCAAAGGGCTGTTCCTTTTTCATCATAAGCAATGAACGCACATGGCCCTCCGTCGATGAGAGGTGTACCGATTTCTTGCGGTTCGGGATAAAAAACGGACACGCCCTGTTGTTCGATTGCATCAATCCCCTTTGGAGTCAAGTAAGGTTTTACGGTTTCATAAATATCGTTTAAGGTGTCGACCTCTTCTTCAGAAAGAGGCGCACCCGAATCACCTTCTATACAACAGGCACCCTTACAAGCCGCTAGGTTGCATAAAAAATGATTTTTGACGACGCCATCGGCGATTAATATGTCTTGGATGATGATCAAAATTCAAAAAGTAGTATGAAATCGGGTTTTAGGAGGAATAATCCGAAAAACATCTTGCCTCAAAAATAGGTTAATCTAACTTTGCCTGATAAAGACTTTCCTGAATTCAGAAATTTTTAACGACATGGTATTGGATCGAACCACATTATTTGAAAAATTCATTACTTATTGGAATGCGAATATATCGGTTTATTCGGAGAAAAAACCGATAGGTTTGTATAGTCCCATCCATTATATCGCTCAAGGAGGCGGGAAAAGGATGCGGCCTGTATTCGCTTTGATGGCCGCCAATTTGTTTTCGGATGAAGTAGAGGCCGCATTGCCGGCTGGTTTTTGTGTGGAATTGTTCCACAATTTTACACTGGTACATGATGATATTATGGATGAGGCGCCACTCAGAAGAGGTCGGGTGACCATTCATGAAAAGTGGGATACGAATACCGCTATTTTATCGGGTGATCTGATGATGATAGAAGCTTTGCGTCATTTGGATGTTGTCCAAGATCCCGGCTTGAGGTGTCGGATATCGGATTGTTTTTTAGCGGGAGCGATTGCTGTTTGTGAAGGTCAACAATATGATGTGGACTTTGAGACACGCGATGATGTGACTTTGGAAGAGTATATAGAAATGATCCGATTGAAAACGGCGGCATTGCTTGCCGAAGGCATGGCGATGGGGGCTGCTTGTGGAGGAGCTGATGTTGCCCAAACCGATTTGATCAGGAGATTCGGTTATGGTGTGGGGACGGCATTTCAAATCCAGGACGATATATTGGACACTTTCGGCGATCCTGAGAAATTCGGAAAAAAAGTAGGCGGCGATATCGCACAAAACAAGAAGACGTTTTTGTATTTGAAGGCATTGGAAGTGACGGATGAAGCTACGAAAAAGCAAATCGCCTATTATTACAATACAGAAAACGAGGTGGATGAAAAGGAGAAAATCGAAGCGGTGACTCGTATTTTTGAAGAATCGGGAATTCGGAAAATAGCGGAAGCCGAAAAGCGGAAATACACCGAAGATGCATTTCGTTGTTTGGATGAATTGGGCTTGGATGAGGGGCGTGTTTCTTATTTGAAAGAATTTGCGAGTTGGTTGGTAGATCGGGATTTTTAAATTTTGGGGTTCAATTATTGAATTTTAAACAAGCTTCTAAGTATATTTATTACTCATTCGAATTTTGATAGCGACTAATATTGATATGAAAAGATATATTTTATTGTTTTTGGTATTGGGTTTCGCCACTTTTATGTCCGCCCAAACTCGTTTTGACAAACAACTGTTGAATGGTGAAATCAACAAGGAGGATTATGTAACACAGTACACTCAATCGATGTCAGAAAAATATGGTTTGAATGAGCTACAGTTGAAGCGTGTCCGTTCTTTCGCTGCCCGTCAGGCTGACCATTGGGAAAAAACTTTGGAAATCAAAAGCAGTGATCCGACGTTGTTCAAAAAGAAGGTGAAGTCTTCCTTGAAATACACGCTTCAGTTCATGAAGCATACTTTGACGTCCGATCAGAATAAAGCTTTTTACAAGGACAACCATTCGTATTTTACCGAGATTCAATTGCTTGTCGGTGATGGACGGAGTAGAGGTAGGAAGTAATACTTGACTTTTTCGCCGGAAGGCGACCGAAATGAAAAATGCGGAATGTTGGCTAACATTCCGCATTTTTTTGTGGGTAAAAATAGATATGTC
>JAHDCE010000042.1:9199-13719 GCA_020630045.1 Saprospiraceae bacterium
ACTTGACTTTTTCGCCGGAAGGCGACCGAAATAAAAATTGGCTAACATTCCGCACTTTTTTTTGTGGGTAAAAATAAATATGTCATCAATGAATGTCGACCAGTTGAAGGGTGACGGTTTCTCCATAGAACAAACGGGTGGTTTGTTCAAAAGATTTGGTATAATCAGAAACGAAAAATTTTCTGGATTTTTTTCCGGAGGTATTCAATCCATTGCGTGCTCTCAATAAGGCTTCGAGCCGGTCGGCCATAGCGGCGCTGTTGTCATAAACTTTAATCGGTCGAGGGAATAAGCGTTCGATTTCGGATCGGATAAGTGGATAGTGGGTGCAGCATAACATCATGGCGTCAATATCGTCAAACATCGGATTGTGGATATAATTGGTAATGATGGCTTCGCTGATGTTGTTGTTGCAGAATCCTTCTTCAATCATGGGGACGAGTAGGGGGGTGGAAAGGGAAATCACTCGTGTAGTAGGGGATAACTCAGCCAGTTTACGGTCATAAATCCTAGAGCTAATCGTCGCTTTTGTTGCTAAGATGCCCACTTCTCGGTATTCTTTTCGGGCGATTTCATCAACTAAGGGGTCGATGACATTGAGAATCGGAATGGTGTCCTGAAAGGTTTCTTTTAAAGAATCGTAAGCTGCTGCGGAAGCTGAGTTACAGGCGATCAGGATGATTTTGCATCCTTGGTCGATTAAGAATCGTGTAATCCTTTCGGAATATTCTTGAATGGCTCCCGCTGATTTTTCGCCGTAAGGCAAATGGGCGGTATCGCCAAAATAAATAATATCTTCATTGGGTAAGGAATGAACAACGGCGTTGGCGACCGTCAAGCCGCCAACGCCGGAGTCAAAAATGCCTATGGGCCGGTTCGCCCATGCGGTCATGTCATGTTGCATGTCTTACATTCCCAGTTTTACCTTTACAGCCGGTGTGATATCATCTTCCGGTTTAGCATAAAGGAGTATCATGGTATTGGTATCAAACACGTAGGAGTAACCTTTCTCCTTCGCTACATCATCAATCGCCGTTTGGACTTTTTCCAAGATTGGCTTGATGAGTTCCTCCCTCTTAGAGGCCAATTGATTGTACATGTCTTGCTCGTATTTTGCCAACTTTTGCTCTTCCTCGGCAAGTTTTTGAGCTTCTTGTTCTGCTTGGACTTTAGAAAGAAGACCGTTCTCATAACGCTTTTGCAAGTCAGCGTATTTGTTGCGAAGGTCATCCAACATTTGTTGTCCTTTCTTTTGAAGCTGTTTTTTCAAAGCTTCAAGTTTGGTGTCAGCCCTTTTAACATCGGGCATTTCCGCCAACAAAGCGGCAGAATTGGTGTAGGCGAATTTACTCTGTGCATCCGCAGTTGACACGAATGCCAAAGAGAATACGAAAAATAGAGCTATGTGCAGTACCTGTTTCATCTTAAATGTATTTAATCTATTCGGATGATTGACCATCCTGTTTGAAGTATTATGAAATTTGAATGAGATATTATCCCTTTAATTTTTTGATGACGTCCGATGTTTTGTCGTATCGAGGATTAGAGAACAGCATGCCGGCGCTTCCTCCTTTATCAAATATGAAATCAAATCCCTTTTGCTCCGCGAACTCTTCAATGGCTGCATAAACCTTGTCTTGTAAAGGACGGATGAGTTCTTGGCGCTTTTTGAACAAGGAGCCTTCCGGGCCGAATTTGGATTTGCTGAACTCAATCATCTGTCGTTCTTTTTCCATGATTTCATCCTCACGCTGGCGTTTGGCTTCCTCGCTGAGCAGTACGATTTCGGACTGGTATTTATTATAGAGGCCTTTGATTTGGTCTTGCATCTGATCGAGTTGTTGTTTCCACTGTGCTGCGGACTTATCAACTTCCTCTTGTGCGGCTTTGTATTCCGCCATAGATTCTAGAATTTGATTCACATCTACACAAGCGATTCGTTGCGCTTGGACTCCTAGGGAGAGGCACCCGATCAGGGCGAACATTAATGTCATTTTTTTCATCACTTGGAATTTTTTGTTTAGTTTGAATATCCTACCCCAAAAATAAGGCATTATCCTTTTCAATTCCGGGCACAAAAATAAGAAAGCGTCCCAAGGAAACACCTATCATTAAGGTTTTTAAGAAAAAAAGTTGATGGTATTTGATAAACAGGTCTTTATATCCAACGGTCCTTGGTTCATCGTATTGGTTTTAACCTCAGTTTAACCACTGGCTAACAGGATTTTTCCTGACATTCATTAAGAATTTCCGGTTTTTGAGTTGAAGGTTTAAATGAAGGGAAGGATTGAAATGCTAATTATCGGAATGGTAGTGGGATTTTCAAATTATTTCTCTACCTTGGAATGAAGAGAAACAGAAGCAATTTATGGTTTATTTCTAACCCAACAAACATTCACAAGTAAAAGGGACTTGTTCGCTCTATTAAGCCTGAGTCCTTCAACCCATGTTCATTACTTAATTTATTAATCTATATTTTTTATGAAACGACTACACTATTCTTTGTTGACAATGTTGTTAATTGTATTCGCGGCATTTAATGTTCAAGCAACTGTACATGAAGCACCGGATTTGAGTGACAATCCGGAATTGATGGAAATTTCCGAGGAAATGCAAATCAATACCATGCAAGCCTTTTTGAACTTGACACCTAAAAAAATTAAAGAGGCAACCGGAAAAAAACTGAAGTTAAAAGAAGTGGTAGCACTGAAGGTGATGCAGAAGAGGATCAAGAAGCAGATGAAAAAAAGTCCTAACGCCGATTTGTCTAAGGGGCTTTATATTCTTCTTGCGATTTTAGGCTGGGGCTTTATCGGTATGGGAATCAATTCCAACTGGGACGGACAAGAGTGGATCATTTGTTTGGTACTAGGACTACTTACTTGTATCGGCGGTATGATTTACGCTCTAGTTAAGATGAAAAATTACTATTAATGGTCGCCTGATTATCAATAGTGATTAAGATGGGGCCGTTTCATTTTGAAACGGCCTTTTCAATTGTATTGAATGTTCATCCTATGAAAGAAGTACTTAAAACAGCTTGGGTGCTATTGATTTTGTTAGCACCATTTGTGTTGTGGTTATTACCAAGCGATTATTTTGATGATACTGGTATCATCACTTGTCCATCCGTTTTGTTTTTTGATGTTGAATGTATTGGATGCGGGATGACCCGTGGCATCATGCATTTCCATCATTTTGAATATACAGAAGCCATTTATTACAATTATGGAGTAGTTGTAATGTATCCGTTACTTGTCTTTTTTTGGTTTTATTGGTTAAGGATAGGACTGCGTTATTTTAAGATTTACCCGAAACAAAAAACAGCATGAAAATCCGAATAGATTTTCATGCTGTAGATATTCATCGTTCAAATATTTATTCGACGATCACTTTTTTGATTGTGGTTTTTTCATCCATCGTAAGAGAGAGGAAATATACTCCAGCGGAAAGACCACTCACGTCAATAGCCAGTTGATGATTGAATGAACTTTGTTGCAAGTGAAGTTTTCCATCCACTCCCATGATTGAAATTTCGTATTGATTTATATTCGGTTCTTGTATTTCGATATGGAGCAATACGTCTACAGGATTGGGGAAAATATTCCAATTCAACCCGGCGATGGTTTCGTCCAAGCTACTAGAACAAACCGTCTGTTGGTTTTGAGTAGATGAAAATGGAGACGCAAGTCCTCCCGAGCAAACAGAGCTTACTCTAAAGTCGTACAAGGAGCATTCGTCAAGTCCTGTTAGTGTTATGCTCTCTGTGGCGGTTGATTCCGTTAGCCAAGTGCCGGAAGTATTGATTTTGTATTCGACATCATAGCTAATAGCATCAGGAACAGCTGTCCATTCAAGTGTAATTTCATTCTCCGTTACAGTAGTCGGATTTATTCCGGAAGGAACATCACAGGAACTCGTGGATTCAATGAAGTTGACACAATAATCCTCTACTTCACCATCTCCTAGGCCCGAAGGGTAACAGGGTTGATTGGGAATATTGTTAAACAACATTAATACTCGTAATCTAGTACTTCCCAAAGTAACATCGGTGGGAATCGTGATGGTTCCGGTTACATTGGTGTCAGTCGTTGATGTGGGGGTGAAAACGTTTTCGCCGGCATCTTCAAAATCACCGTCTTGGTTGTAATCGATATAAATCCGATAACCTTCATTGTAAATGGTGCCGCTAAACCCGGGAACGATTTCAAAGCTATATGTCCCGCCGGCTTCCAAGTCGGTAGTTAATGTGGTGTAGTTTCCATATCCGTCATCACTACCTGAGTTATTGTCGATATCTCCAAGCGTGAATGATTCAATCCATTCATAAAAGGAACTGTTGTCATAAGCTGCACAAAAATCAGCGTCTATACAATGGCCACAATTTGAAGTTTGGACAATGACGCTTTCTGAAAAACCTGAATTTTCTCCATCCGGGCAATTGGTTTGAATTTGAATCTCATAGGAGGTACAATCGTCCAATCCGGACAATTGAAGCATTGTTCCGGTTTGAGTGGTGC
>JAHDCE010000043.1 GCA_020630045.1 Saprospiraceae bacterium
TGAAAACATTAATATCGACAAGGAAAAAGGATTGGTTTCCGGCGACTTGTCCATTTATATCGCAACAGAAACATTGTGCACTCTCCGTGTAACCACTAATCAAAAATAACGGATGAATCAAAAAACCGAAACGACACTACCCCCGAATAGAATTATCGGAATCCTTTTATTATCAGGGTTCCTCACTTCGATTTGTGGAATATTATATGAATTATTAATCAGTACGGTATCGAGTTATTTCCAAGGAAGCAGTGTACTGCATTTCTCCTTGGTCATCGGCTTCTTCCTTTCTTTTATGGGGGTCGGATCATTCTTTTCCAGATACACGAATGGTGATTTAATCCGATGGTTTATCCGGTTCGAAGTCATACTTAGTTTGCTTGGTGGCTTTTCCACATTCATATTGTATTTCGCTTTTTCATTGACTCCTTATTTCTACTTCATTACATTCTCGCTTATTGGAATATTAGGTATTTTTATCGGTATAGAAATACCTGTCTTGACCCGTATCGTCCGCAAGTACGACAGCCTCACCAATGCGCTGGCAAATGTTTTGTCTTTTGACTATTTAGGGGCTTTGGTCGCTTCATTATTATTCCCTTTACTATTGCTCCCTTATGCAGGAACCATGCGCACTGCTTTTATTGTCGGGTTCATGAATTTATTGGTTGCAATTGGTAATACTTGGGTATTCAGAAAAACCCTGAAGGATGTCTGGAAGTTGTACTTATTGGAGTTGGTCGTAGGGGTATTATTACTAGGAGGAATTATATTTTCTTTTGAGCTCGTAGGGTTTTATGACAAGTTTTTATATCGTGATAATATCATGTTGTCCAAGCAATCAACCTATCAACAAATCGTAGTAACGAAATGGAACAAAGATGTCCGTTTGTATTTGAATGGCAACTTGCAATTTTCATCCCGCGACGAATATCGCTATCATGAATCATTGGTTCATGTACCTGTATCATTCGCGACAGCGAAAGAAAAAATATTAATACTAGGCGGAGGCGACGGACTCGCCGCTCGGGAATTATTAAAATATGACGACATCGGTTCTATTGAAGTCGTGGATTTAGACCCGGCCATTACGGACATTGCCCAGCAGAACGAATATTTCAAAACATTGAATGCGGATGCGATGAACCATCCGAAAGTCACCATCCATAATATGGATGCCTACAAATTCATAGAAGCTTCTTCTGATTATTACAATGTCATATTGATAGATTTGCCCGACCCTTCAAACACGGATTTGGGTAAACTATATAGCCTAGGATTTTACAACATGATTCAAGGGAGGTTGGCCGCCGGGGGTGTATTGGTCACGCAATCCACTTCTCCATTTTTCGCTCCGGAGGCTTTTTGGTGCATCCACAACACCATGAAAGAAACTTTCCCTAACACCGTTCCGTATCAAGTTTATATTCCCACATTCGGGCAATGGGGTTTCAATATGGGCATTAAGGAGCCGACACTGGCATATGACAACGACTCCATCATCACGAATCAATTGGCTAAGCATATTACAGATACGGATGAAAAAATAAAATATAGGTTTTTGGCACCGGAAATGGTACAGGGTTTGTTCCAGTTCGGTAAAGATGAATCCCCGATGGATACTAAAACCAACCGGGTAGACAACCACATCTTATTACAATATTACTCTAAGGGCTGGAATCGATCCAGATAAAATCAAAATCAAGCATGAGATTTTTTTCTTTGTTTCTTATTTCAATATTATTAGTCAGTTGCTCGTCGATAAAAACATCTAAAAAAAACAGTTTGGAAGGAAAATATAAATTCCAAAAACTACAAGCAGACGGACTGGATTACATCGAAACTTACGACTATGCCGTAGCCACCCAAACCAATAAAGAATTCGACGGAGAACAATATTGGGTCAACGAATTGAATGGACAAGTTGACATGAATTTAGAATTACAAAAAGGTCAATACATATTGACTTCTCAATTCAAAGAAAAGGAAACTATTGTTATTGAAAAAGGCACTTACCGAACCCAAGGGGACAGCATCACTTTTATCCCTGAAAACATTTATACTTCGGATAAAGAATTGAAAGATATGTTCAAGGAATTTGAGAAGTATTCTGAAACGTTTGGAAAAATCAGTCGCAAAAATTATCGTCTGGGAAAAGGTGTGAATGGAGAGGATTTTTTCTTACAAGTTACAAGGAGTGAACATCGATGTTTATTCCAATATGAAAATGGGATGATAAAATTCGACAACTCCTCTTTCGCTTACTTCTTCCCCCGAAATGATTTCTTTTACAAAGAAGAAAAATATCGGTCTTCCTTATTTTTAATCCGACAATAAAAAGACCGAAACCGATGTCTTTACAGACAATCGGCCTCGGTGCAAATCAGAACTTTATTTTTTACATCTCCCAAAGGTCATGTTCGAAGTTGAATATTTCATCATTCAACTTTTTAGATTCTAGCAACAAATCCACACCTTGTAATCCGGGAACACCTTCTAATTTCCGATCATAAATATTGGATGATTTATAGATATTGGATGCGAAATACCGCATATTGAAAATATCGTCCCAACTCATCGGAGCATTGTCATTATTTCCATTAAAAGCCAATTCGTGTCCCAATACTTGTCTGGCGTGAGGAAAGTAAATCCAAAACATCGGTAGTTCATATTTGAATTCTCCGAAGTCGTCATATACATCGAGCAATGGAGCGATACCGATGATACGGGATTTCATGGTCGAAGTATTGCTGTCAAAATACCACACCTCTTTTACACGGAACCGTTTTACATCGTCCGAATTGAATTCGTCTTTCACTACAGTGAGATCCATTTGTCCTGTATTGGGATCATAAATCGGAATCGTATCCACCGTATACAAAGACTGTTCTACCTCCGATGTGGACATGGGTTCCGAAAAGTCTTCTTGGTCATTGATGTGGTATGCGGTAAGACTGCCATCCAGAATCCCTTCTTTCAGGATATCAAAAAACATTCTTTTAGGATAACGGAAGTGGAGGTTCATTTTTTGACGGGTATCAATGACACGCCATACTTTTTTCTCCCAAAAGATATCCGCTTCCCGAATCGGGGCATAAGGCAATATCCTGCGTTGCTTGTGAATGGTCTTTTCGACAATACCGTCCAAGGGAACGGGGTCGGCTTCTCTAATGGGTGATTCGGGTGATTGGGCATTACTCATGAGAGAAATGGAGAATAACAATACAAGGATGGAAAAAACGATTTTTTGATTCATGATTCGCTGGTTTTAAATAGGGACGGGCACTATCGCCCGCCCCAGTGAATAAGTCGGTAAAAGGAATACTCCTTGCGGACATAGACTGCCCGATATCATTCGGTCTCTTTACTTAATATTAAATGCCATTCCGTTAAGGGTTCGGGCAACTTCGTCTCCGGGGCACATGACCTTGACGTCATTGAAGAAATAGGCATCGCCGAAATCCGCTTTCTTAATCAAATCCTTGGCTCGTCCCTGATAGGTTCCTCCTTGATTCCTGACCGGTTGAGCATCGCCGTTCTTAGGCAATCTGACCAGTTCGAAACCCCTGATTTTACACCTCGCGTCAAAATCGAAGTTCATCAGCAAGGGAATCGGCCCTCTGTGCGCTCGGAATTCGGCGGGACTCATACGCCCTCCGGTACTCTTGCCCAAGTGCAAGACTGGATCCGGAATGGGTTTGACCCGATATTCGAATTTCGTAGGCGCTAATCCATCACCGGATACAGTGATGGTCGCCTTGCCCGGCTTTCTGGGTTTGGCCACATATTTCCCATGACTGATTTTGGACAGATTCGTTCCGGCCGCATTAACTTGAAGCGAAGTGGAATTGATACCTGCCGCCGATATAGAAATCGGATTTTCGACACCTACATACATGACATTCATCTTGTCGGCCGATACGGCGACACTTCGCTCCCCTACTTCGTAAGTGAATTTTTTCTCGTATGTTTTCACTCTTCCCGTTAGCGGATTCCTCACTTTGATCACAGCATTGTATGTCTTTGTCCCCGTACTACCGGGCGTCAGTCGGAATTCGGCCTTTCCGTTCTTGACCGGATAAGTTTTGCCGTCGATTGCGACTGATACATTGTTCGATGTACTACTGTAAGCTCCTAGGAATACTTCCCCTGTATAATCCTCTCCACGGATAACATAACCCTTGTCAGCCGATACCACTACTTCAAATTCGTCCATCGGGATATCCTCTTCCCCTTTTGACTTTTTGAAGAAATAATTCAACACGGCGGTTTCGGATGTTTTCACATCATTCCGCAACTTGGTAAACATGGGCAGTACGGCTATCACCGGCATTTCTCCGAAGGAGAACCGAGCCCAAGTCTCCTTGTCGGAGTCTTCGGGAATTTCCGGGATATTCAAGGGAAGACCGGCCGCCAATTTTTCTCTGGCGGCTTCGTCTTCCACTAAGGTGAGTAGGCGATTCCGGGCTTCTACTATCTTTTGCTCTAATTCATCACCTTTGGCCTCCTCTATGAGTAGGCGGGTAGTGATATCTTTGTCCTTGTATCTGACCGGACGTTCGGGCTTTTCAGGATCCGGACCTCCAGCTTCTACAACTAGTGTCTCTCTCAGTTCTTGGATGTATCCATCCAACTCTTTCGCAATGTTCCGAGCTTCCTCGGCTTTCTCATAATAAGGCCTGTATTTCCTATAAGCCTTGGTTTGTTTTTCGATTGATTTCAGTATCCTATCATTGGTGTTATCAACGATAGAATTGCTGTTGGCGATTCCCATGTCCATGGTTAGGAAAGCGTTCATGATTTCCGCGGAAACATTTAACGCCAACAAGGCCAATAAGACCAAGTACATGAGGTTAATCATCATTTGTCTGGGTGATTTTGAAATGGACATACCTATTACATTTTATGGTGAAACCATTTCCTTTTCCGACTTACCCGACTTGTGATGTGAAGTTGTTAGTATAATGTGGATACCAAGAATAGTAACATGAAAATTTCAAAAAAATTTATTTTTTTATTTTCTTCATATTGATATAATAATATGAATTCGCCATGCGTTTTTCTTGGTTTTAATGCATATGAATCAATCTTCTCTTTCAATATCTATAACGACTTCGGTACCGATTGACTCTTCTCCATCCCCTTTCAAATCATTTATTCTTATTTCAATATGAACACCATACAATTGCCTCAAGGCATCCGCCCGATCCTGTGTCAATTGCATTCCGAAAGAGGACCTGTCACGATTTGACATCCGCTTCAATCTTTCTGACTCTTCTCGTCCGACACCATTGTCCTTCACGATACAGCGGAGTCCCTGTTTCCCCTTACGGGAAAATATAACCTCTAGTTTCCCATCCCCCTTTCGGGGAATCAATCCGTGCCTGATGGCATTTTCAACGTGAGGCTGAATAATCATTCCGGGAACCGTCTCTTCCTCCTTGTCCAAACCATCTTTTATTTCAATATTATATTCAAAATCACCTTCATAGCAATATTGATTTAATGCACAATACTGATCCAATAATTCTACTTCTTCTGCCAGGGTCATTTCTTCTTGTTTGGAAGAAGTCAAAAACAACCTCATCAGTTTAGCGAACCGATTCAAAGATTCGTTTGCACGAGCATTGTCCTTTGTCAAGATACTATGTTGTATGGCATTTAATATATTAAATAAAAAATGCGGATCCATCTGTGATTGCAATGCTGACAATTCCAATTCGGCGAATCTTCTATTGATTTCATTTCTCTTTCGTTCTCGACGCTGAATGGTCTTGACACTCCAATAAACCAATAGCCCCAACAACCCAACTAATAATCCATAGAACCAATACGTTTGCCAAAACGGAGGAGTAATCACAAATGCTTGTCGAATCGAATCGCTCCAATCTCCCCCCGGGGTTTTGGCCTGCACATCTAACAAGTAATCTCCAGCAGACATGTTTGAAAAAACCAAGGATCGATTTTTGGTTTTCCGCCATTTATCATTGGGTTTCAGCTTGTATCTAAATACCAAATCCCTAGCATTTTGATAAGCGATCGCCGAATATCGAAATTCCATTTGGTCGTCATAATCCAATTTTAAAACATGTCCTCCTTCCCTTTCTTTTCCATTAACGAATATTCGTTCGTATTGTAATAACGGAGGTAACGATACATCAAAAGAAAATCGTTTTTCCAAACTCACCAATCCTTTGTTGGTTGCTAACCATATATTATTTCCAAAACCTAATATGTCATTTATTTCATAACCTTTCGCATCTTGGAAACGTGTAGACCAAGCCTCGCCCTCCTTGGACATCTTGAACAACCCCGACTCGTTCACCCCCCAATAAATACCGCCTTTTTCCACATATAAGGCATGGCAAGATTCTTGGGAAGCATCCTCGAATTCATATGCACTTAAATTGGACGATACCATCCAAATCCCCCTTGAAGTAGCAAGGGCGATTTTATGCTCTTCTATTTGAATAATATCATGAATTTTAAGGTGAGTGGAATCACTACCAATGGTCATTCTTTTTCCACTGATATGCTCTGTATCGAACAAATACAAACCTTTATCAGTGCCTACCCAAACCCGATGTAATTCATCTTGGAGAAAAGCATTTACATTCCCGACATCGGCAAGCGGCCATACTCTTGGGTCGGCATCACAATGTAAATATCCATACAAAAAACCTTGTCGGTAAAAATTGAAATACCCTTCCTCATCCATTAAGAACGGGTGAATATTTTTTTCATCTTGAAAACAGTTTTCAACTTTGTTATTATTGAAATTAAAAACGCCTTTATCAGTAGAAAAAAACAATCGTCCATCGGGATGGATTCCCATATCAAACACCTCGGCATTTATATTTCCCGGAAGGGAAACCATGCTCCAATCATACCCATTCAATACAAAAACACCTTTTGAAGTGGCGGCCCATAATTTATTTTCATATTGCAATAAGCGATTCACTTCCACTCCTGAATCTTCAAGTCCGAGGGCGTGACTTCCGAATTGGGAATGATATATACAATATAACCCTTCGCCTTTTTCAGCTATCCAAATATTACCTTCATGATCGGCGAAAATATCATTGATGCGATTAGATAAATGGAGGGTTTCCGTGATATCCAAGAAACCGAATGTCCTAGGATCGTACAAGTAAATCGTACCTGTTTGATCCAATATGAAAATACGGTTTTTCGACGCAGGTACTATTTTATCAGCTTCCTTCAATCGTTTCGGTAAATAATAAACCATCGGCTTCATGACTTCCGCATGAATTTCGATTCGGTTTTCACCGGTCACCCAAACCATTTCGTTTTTTCCGGCAATAGCCGTCGAAAAACCACTCCCTCTTCTCCCCCCGAAAGGGGTTAAATTTATTTTATCAGATTCGAAAATAAAGGAAAACAGCCCTAGGTCACCAAAATGTATAATAGGGTTTTGTCCGTTCGAAGATTTTGTGATTTGAAAAGGCAAGGGCTCTTCTTCTTGGGGCAAAGTGGGTAATTTTCCGGAAGGAACAAGTCGAGCGTCCACCTCTCCTTTTTCATTTTTAAAAAACATGAATTTATGGCACTCACTTCCTGAGATGGACAGCAATTCGCTTTCGCCCAATCCGTTGACATGATGTAAAATCCAACCGTTATTTTGAGATTCAATCGTCCTGGCATCATGAGTAGGACAAGGGAGGGTTGTTTTTCCGATCTTTCCCTTAGCGGCATGATATAAAAATCCGTTATTGCTACAAATAGGTAAAACATCAGTATCCGACATTGTCATCTCATCTATTCTATCCCATTTTGATTCTTGAAAATCCACTCCATCGAATCGGATGATTCCATCTGCTGTTTCAAAATATAAATATCCGGCTCCTTGCTGTGTAATGGACAAAACATTGGAAGATGGCAAACCGGCATCCACCGTCCAACGTTTATAACGAATGGACTGCCCCTCTATGGAGGGAATGAAAGTCCCGATGAACAAAATGACGCTGACAACTATTTTCCACATGAATCGAAAGTTACGATTTTTTGATTCAACCTCGAATCCGTTTCTTTGTAGACCACAACAGAATATCAATGATTGCAGATTGGATTGAAGCTTGTCGACTACGCACATTACCCTTGACACTGGCGTGTATTGGCATGGGTGGTTTTTTAGCCGCCGCCGATGGTGGGTTCAATGGTCTAGTGTTCGGATTGACATTGCTCACGGCCGCACTACTACAAATCCTATCCAACTTGGCCAATGATTATGGTGACACGATGAACGGTGCGGATAGTGACGACCGAGTGGGGCCATCTAGGGCAGTCCAGTCCGGGAAGATCTCCCCCGGAGCGATGCGAAATGCCGTTATTCTTTTGGCCGTTCTTTCATTAATCAGTGGAATATCCTTGCTGGCCAGTACGGGTTCTTCTAGGGAGGTGTTTTTTGTTTTCCTAGGGTTCGGGGTGCTTTCGGTCTTGGCCGCCATCGGCTATACGATGGGAAAACGCCCCTATGGGTATATGGGGCTGGGTGATGTTTCAGTTCTAATATTTTTTGGACTCTTGGGTGTTATGGGTACTTATTACTTGCAGACACATACAATTTCATCGACACTGGCCTTACCGGCAATCGCATGTGGCTTGTTCGCTACCGGCGTTTTGAATGTCAATAATATCCGAGACATCGAATCGGATAAGAAGGCAGGCAAATATTCGATTCCGGTTCGACTGGGACGAACAAAAGCTGTTTATTATCATTGGGGACTGCTGATAATCGGATGGATTGCAGCCATTTGTTTCGTATTATTTAATTATCATTCTCCCGCTCAGTGGTTATTTTTAATTTCTTTACCGTTATTCATCATCAATGCCCGAGCGGTTAAATTGATGGAACACCCGGACGCTTTGGATCCATACTTAAAACAAATGGCATTGTCCACTTTGGCTTTTGTATTGACTTTTGGTTTGGGACAAATCCTCTAGCATCATGATTCAAGCCCGTTGGAAAAAGCATACATTGGAGTTCAAGCGTCCGAGTGGCACTTCGCGTGGTGTTCTCAAAAAAAAGGACAGTTATTTTATATTATTGGAAGACAAGAACCGCCCCGGGGTCACTGCGGTGGGCGAGTGTGGCTTGCTACGTGGATTGAGTATCGACAACTATGATGAGTACGAGAACAAGCTTCAAGAGGTTTGTGACGACATCAACAATTATAGATTGTGGCGTGATGAAAAATTGATGGATTTCCCCTCGATTCGGTTCGGATTGGAAATGGCGATTATCGATCGGAAAACGGGAAGTATGTTGGAATTATTCCCCTCGGATTTCCTTTCTTACGAAAGCCCCATCCCTATCAACGGATTGGTATGGATGGGTGACAAGGCGTTTATGTTCGAGCAAATCAAGGACAAGCTGGAGCAGGGTTTCACTTGCGTGAAAATGAAAATCGGAGCCATTGATTTTGAGGCTGAGTTGGAGTTATTGAGATATATCCGGGAACAATTTTCCGAAAAGGAAATCGAATTGCGCGTGGATGCAAATGGAGCTTTCTCCCCTGAGAACGCCCTAGAAAAACTAAAGCGATTGTCGGAGTTCGACTTGCACTCTATCGAACAACCGATCCGACAAGGGCAATGGAATGCGATGGCAGAATTGTGTCAAACGTCTCCACTAGACATCGCTCTTGATGAAGAGTTAATCGGTATTCACAAGGAAGAAGACAAGCGACGATTACTTGAAACGATTCGTCCCCAGTACATTATTTTAAAGCCGAGTTTGCTGGGTGGTTTTTCCGCTTCACAAGAATGGATTGACCTTTCGAGAGAACAAGGTATCGGATGGTGGGTTACTTCGGCCCTAGAATCCAATGTCGGATTAAACGCCATTGCCCAATGGACTTATACATTAAAAAACCCGATGCACCAAGGATTGGGCACCGGGCAATTGTATACCAATAATTTTGAATCGCCGCTAGAAGTCGAGGGCGGGTTCTTATATCATCGTAAAGGTCGGGACTGGGACTTAATGTCAATCGACGCCTAACCATTTACTTATTTTCCATTAAACGCTCGATCGAGGATTTCAGCCTGTTCACGATCATGCTGTTTCTTATATCCCGTAGCAGGTGACGCGCTGGATTTCCTAGCGATCAGATTAATATCATGATTGCGATAGAAGGCCAATACATATTGCCAACATCCCATGTTGGACGGCTCTTCTTGTACCCAGAACATTTCTTTTCCTTTGTACTTTTCATTGACCAATTCAGTCATGGTATCTAATGGGAAAGGATATAATTGTTCAACCCGAACGATGGCGACATCGTTGCGTTTATTTTCTTCCTTGTATGCCAATAAATCGTAGTACACTTTTCCAGTACAGAACAATACTCGCTTGACTTTTTTGGCTTTTGCCTTGGTCGTCACCTCTGTATCGTCATAGACTTCGTAGAAGTTATTTCCGTCTGTGAACGCTTCTTTGTCGGAAACACATTTCGGGTGTTTCAACAAGGATTTGGGTGAAAATATTACCAGAGGTTTTCGGTATGGTCTTGCCAATTGTCTTCTTATGATGTGGAAGAAGTTCGCCGGAGTGGTCAAATTAGCGACAGTCATGTTGAACTCCGCGCACATTTGCAAAAACCTTTCGATACGGGCACTGGAATGCTCAGGGCCTTGACCTTCATATCCATGCGGCAACAACATCACCAAACCGCTCATTCGTCCCCACTTGGATTCTGCGGCTGAGATATACTGATCGACTATGGTTTGTGCTCCGTTATAGAAGTCTCCGAATTGGGCTTCCCAAAGTACAAGCGTATTGGGTGTAGCCAAGGAGTATCCATATTCAAATCCAAGGACGGCGAATTCGGATAGTAATGAATTGTAAATACGGTGTTTACCTTGCTTGTCAGAAAGGCGGCTCAAACGATTGTAGGTATCGAAGTTTTTAGCGTCTCTCAATACGGCATGTCGGTGGGAGAACGTACCTCTCTTTACATCCTGGCCACTCATACGAACATCTTTCCCTTCGTCTAGGATGGATGCGTAAGCCAACAACTCTCCAAGTGCCCAATCCAACTGATTGTTTCCTAGGAGTTTTGCATTTCTTTTGAGCAGTCGTTTGATACCGTTATTCGGTGTAAAGCCTTCCGGCAAATCATTTATTTTCCCTAGGAGTTCCTCTACTTTTTTCGCCTTGATTCCTGTTGTTGGTGAGGGGAAAAACTCCTTGGGATCTTGGACGCCTTTTTTCAATTCACGCCAAGCCAATTCTGGTTCTTGGTACTTGTATGGAAGTGATTTTTGTTTGACTAATTCCAATCTATCTTGTAAAAAGGACTGGAACTCGGCTTCCATTTTCAAAGCCAATTCTTTCTCTACTTCTCCTGCTTGGGACAAGCGATCGGAATACAACTTCAGCGGGTTGCTATGATTTTTGATCGCCTTATACATTTCAGGCTGGGTAAACTCCGGATTGTCCGCTTCATTGTGTCCATGTTTTCTATAGCAAACCATGTCTACAAAAACATCCCGATTAAAATGCTGTCGATATTCGAAAGCAAGTTCGGCAACAAAAACCACTGCTTCAGGATCATCCCCGTTGACGTGGAAAACCGGCGCTTGAACTACGCCCGCCGCAGCCGTGCTGTATGTAGAAGAACGTGCATCATCAAAATCAGTGGTAAAGCCGATTTGGTTGTTGATGACCCAATGTATCGTACCACCGGTATGGTATCCTTCCAACATGCTCATTTGAGTGGTTTCATAAACGACTCCTTGACCGGCGACCGCCGCATCTCCATGAATCAGGATAGGAAGGATTTTATCATATTCACTTCCGTAAAGGATGTCGGCTTTGGCACGAGAAAACCCTTGCACTACCGGATCAACCGATTCCAAGTGGGAGGGATTAGGCACCAATTTCAAATTCATCTTTTTGCCGGAAGGCGTGTCTACCTGAGAGGAGTAGCCCAAATGGTATTTCACATCACCATCACCGAAGCTTTGTTCTGGCACTGAGATGCCTTCAAACTCTTCGAAGATATGTTCATAGGTTTTACCCATGATATTCGCTAGGACATTCAATCGCCCCCTGTGTGCCATACCTATCACGACTTCTTCCACTCCGTTGTGAGCCGCTTGGTTGATAATTCCATCCAAACCGGGAATAGTGGATTCGCCACCTTCCAAGGAGAAACGTTTTTGAGCAATGTATTTTTTCCCTAGGAACTCCTCAAAAACAACTGCACCGTTCAATTTTTCAAGGATGCGTTTTTTCTTGTCGATATCTAGACCTTTGTCATGATAAGACCTTTTCTCAATGCGATCCCTCAACCATCGTCTTTGTTCACGATCTTGGATATGGTGGTATTCGTACCCAATAGATGTTGTGTAAATGGTTTTGAGTCGTGCTTCTATTTCTCGAAGCGTCGCATTTTCCATTCCTATTTCCTTACCGATCATAAACCGGTGGTCGTAATCCGCTTCGGAAAGATTGAAGTCTTTGAGTTCTAATGTAGCTTTCCGGTTTTTTCTTTTACGGATGGGATTGGTTCTTGATTCCAAGTGGCCTCGGTTACGATAAGCCTTTATTAATGATAAAACACGGAATTCCCTCCTGTCCAGCTTTTCTATTGCGGAGCCATTTACATTGGTGGCAGAGCCGTTGGCGGAAGTGTTGGCAAATTCAAAACCTTCAAAAAAAAGACGCCATTCTTGATCAATGGAATCCGGTGTTTTTTTGAATTGTTCATAAAGTGCTTCGATAAAGCTTGGGTGCGCATTGAATACGAAAGAATAATCCTTCATGATTAAAAAAAGTCAAGTAATGGTAAATAAATTTTTGGGGTACCCCATCTATAGGGGGCTATCGTTAAGGCTGCAAATATCGTTCATTTTTTGATGTCATGCCTGTTTTAAAGTATTAAAATATCCCTTGTTAAAATAAAATGTGGTGGATGATGGTAACAAAACACCCTTCATTTAAACTTTAGGGTATTAGATGTTTCCTTATCCTAGGAAGTTAAAACTTAATCATCCGCCAATGAAAGAACAACTTAAGGATTCCATGCATTTCACTCGTGCAGAACGACGAGGCATTTCACTAATTGTCATCATTATTATTTTAGTCATTTCAATCCCTTACTTATCCGATCGATTATCAGGAGGGGAACCCATCGATTTATCAAAGTCCAAAGAAAAGGTTGATGCTTGGAAAGAACAACTGGAATCCAAGGAAAAGCAAAAGAAAAGCACTCGATTCCCCCCAAAAAGAAACATTGAAAATCATCCAAAAAAGTGGAAATCTAGTAAAGGAAGAAAGAAGCGTAAACCCAAGACAAAAGAAAAATCGACCCCTAAAAAGTCAGTCGAAAATTCGCCTTCAAAAAAAGCGGTGGTCATCAGACCTCAATCATTTGATCCGAATACTGCCTCGAAAACCATTTTACTAGATTTGGGAATACCTGAAAAACAAGTGGGCATCATTTTGAATTATCGTCAAAAGGGTGGTTTATTTTTCCGGAAGGAAGATTTAAAAAAAATCTACGGATTCAAAGAAGATTGGTATTTACAACTTGAAAGTCATATACAGATAACACCACTCCAAAAGAAGACGACACCAACAAGCAATTCAAACCAATCATCTACGTCTTCTCCTAAAAAAGCGACTCGTATTTCTATCAATAAAGCAACGGCAGAGGAATGGACAGCACTCAATGG